>NZ_JARPLC010000052.1:0-31010 GCF_032350395.1 Limnospira sp. PMC 289.06 | reverse complement strand
CCAGATAGAAGCGATCGCATCTTCTCAACTCCGGTCGCTACCACGGCTAGAATCACAGATAAAAGCGATCGCATCTTCTCAACTCCAATCCCAATCACAGCTAGAATCTCAGATAGAAGCGATCGCATCTCAACTCCAATCCCAGAATAAAGCGATCGCATCTCAATCCCAATCGCTATCAAGGATAGAATCGCAGAATGAAGCGATCGCATCTCAATCCCAATCACGCCTAGAATCGCAGATAGAAGCGATCGCATCTCAACTCCAGTCGATAACTGAAGCAGTGGCAGATACTCCCATCGTGTCTTCATCTTCTGGTTTTGATTATACCCAACTCCACAGATTATTGAAATCAGGCCAGTGGAAAGCTGCCGACCAAGAAACGGCTAAGATGATGTTAGCGGTGGCCCGAAAAACCCAACGGGGATATTTATACGAGGATGATATCAAAAACTTTCCTTGCGAGGATTTGCGAATCATCGATGGTCTTTGGGTTAAACACAGTAACGGACTCTTCGGGTTTAGTGTCCAGAAGCAAATTTACATCAATTGTGGAGGTAAGCCTGATGGAAGCTATCCAGGTGATACAATATGGTATCGGTTTGCAGACGAGGTAGGATGGCGAGTGGGTGGGTCGTGGTTGAGTAGGAAAGATTATACGTTTTCCCCTGGGTCAGCCAAGAGAGGCCATCTCCCTTGTTTGTATACTAGGGAAATGGTTGGTAAGGTTTTATACGATATTATGATGTACTCTTCTCTCGCGCAAAGACTTGTAACCTGTAGCATATAACCACTTCAGGCAGTTGTCAAGTTCTTGTTTTCGGCAACTTTTTCACGCATTCATGGGCTTTTTCCCTATTCGATACCTGGCACTTCCCATTCCCATTCTGGGCGGTAGCCATTGGCTTGGACAAATTTGGCCGCCACTTCTGTCACCATATCTGGGTCCTCTCGGTCGGGAATATTCCAAGGAAGTTTCATCTGTCCAGGAGAGGGCTTTTTGCCACTTCCCTTGATAACTTTCGGTAAAAACTTACTTCCCCAGTGGTAGCGCTTCTCCTGCTTCGGGTTGGGCTTATACTTTTTGCAAAACCCCCGATACTTTCGGGCACACTCGTCAAGGGTATTTCCCAAAGCCAAAAAAGCCGGATGCCATTGGGTGAGTCCATCATCCGTCAGGCGGTCATAGCTGCCATAATTAGAGAAATCGTAGAAAAACCCCCTCTAGCATTCGAGCCGCTTTCGGGTTAGCATGGATATATCGTAAAGTATTCAGTGCCCGCTGTTTGTCCGTATTCGGAAAAGCCGAGGAGTGATAGCGCTTCTCCCAGAAATGACCCGTGCGGTTTAGCATCCGATTAAAGCACATCGCCGCATACCAGTTCAACCCGTGCATAATTTTGGGTAAGTCTTCCGGGTGTAACGGTTCAATGAGATAATGAACATGGTTGGACATGATGCAGACCCCATACAGCCGAAAGCGGTATTTTTCCAAAACCCTTTTAATGGTATACAGTAGCACCTTCCGACACTCGGTCCGGGTCAATTTGAACTCGCGGTTATTGCATCTAACGGTGACATGATGGCAGTGTCCAGGTTGAAAGTTTCGAGTAGGGCGAGACATAATATCCTTGGTGGCTGTGGTTGATTCTCTAATCGAGACAAGCCGATCGCCTCTATAATATATCTATAATATAAGTAGCCCTGCATCGACAGTTAAAAACCCGCGATGGCATCATCTAAAATCGGTCTCGACTTCGGCACCACCAACTCGACTATATCCTACCTGGAAAATGGCAAACCGGTCGCCTTTAAATATGGCGGACAGCAAGAATCAATTCCCTCCTTCATCGCCTACGAAGACGACGGCTATATAGACATCGGAAAAGCCGCCCGACAAGCAGCAGCCAGCGACCCGCAAATGGAAAGTTACGGTAACTTTAAAATGGACTTGCCGCTAACCGAAAATTTTGCCAATAATTACTCATCAAAACACACCCCCATCACCGTTACCACCGACTACCTGCGACAACTCCTCCTCTCCCCAGAAAATACCTACAGCTTCCGCTGCCAACAGGGGGAAATCGAGGGTTTGGTGGTGTCGGTGCCGGAAATTTGGCAGCGAGATATCTCCAACCGGGGACGGGAAAACCTGCAAAGTTTAATTGCCCACAATTTGGGACTAGAAAAACAACTGATTCAACTGGTGAGTGAACCGGTCGCAGCCGCCGCCTATTACGCCTGGGAAACCCAACGCCGCCACCAACAGGAAAATCAGGAACCTTTCCAAGGTAATCTGCTGGTTTGCGATATGGGTGGGGGAACTTTTGATGTGAGTTTGTGCCGCGTTTATGGAGACAAAAAGGTTGAGGTTTTGTACTTCGACGGAGAAGGCGATCGCGGTTTGGAATCGGCGGGGGTAGCCTTCGATCGCCGTTGTGTTATCCAAGCCTACAAAAAACAAAACGGCACAGAACCCGACCTCAACAGCCAGGAATTTATGAACCTGTTACAGAGCTTTGAAAGCCTGAAAATCGATGGGCATGACAGATACACCAAAAAACTCAAAAACTACTGCAAAAGCCCTTCATACCTCGCAGAAAAGACGCTCTATAGCTTTTCTAATGGCTATACCATCACCAACGGGGAAGTTGACGAAGCCTTCCAGCCGATCGCCGAGGGAATTCGCCGAGTATTAGAACGGGTAAATCAGTGGCTGGCTACCCATCAGGAACCATGCGATCGCCTGTTTTTAGTGGGGGGATTTTGTCAGTTTTACCTAGTCCAAAAAACCATCCTAGATGCCCTAAAAATAACGGAGAAAGACCCCCGAGTTGATAATGATTTTAACCTGATTCAGAGTGCCTTTGCCATTTCCTACGGTGCTTGTTTAATCGCCAATGGTTTAGTGCAACCCCGCGAAACCTACATCCACACTATCGGAATTGTGGTGGGTATGATGACGGCTTCTATGGAAGTGGAAGAAACATTTATTCCCATCATTGAAGGCGGCGCAAATTTAGACGACCTCGCCTCCCTCCGCTTCGCGGATATCCCCCCTCTGGAAGCCTTCCACGACACCCCAGAGGTGATATTAGGGGTGGTTCCCCAATCGAAGGGGCAAATTTTCAAAAAGGTTTTACCCGATACGGTCAAACTCCCGAGAAACGTCGCCTCAGAAAAATGGCGGGTGGGAATGCGGGTGAACCGCTCCCAAGTGGCTTATTTGGCGATCGTCTCGGTGGGGGGAAAGCGAAAAGTTGAATATGAACTGGGAAATATTATCGCCCAAATGTTCCCAGGTTTTGTGATACGTGAGGACTAATTTACCCACAAATTACCCAGCCAATATGGCAGTTTTTTAACCCACAAAAAAACTCTGCCTCAGCAGAGAATAGCAGGGGAGGAAAGACCCCCCACGGCTACGGTTGAAGTGCCAATCAACCTGGGATTAATCCGATTTTATTCAACCTCACTGACTCGCAACTGATACCTACCGCGTCCAGTAGCATCATAGGAGTTGACAATCACCCGATAAGTTCCCGTATCCGGTAAGGTAATAATAATGCGTGAATTGGTGTTAGTTTCATCAATATCATCATTTTCTTCGAGGAGTTCATCTTGGGGGTTAAACAGCGCCAAATAGGTGTCAAACTCAGAACTTTCCAGGAGGATCTTAACTTTTTTACCAGCCTCCCCAAAGAAAGTATGCTGATGGAATAAACTACCATCGGTAGGTAAAGTTGGATCGCCATCTCTCAGTTCCCCCTGTTCGAGCAAAATAATTTCGCCAGCGACAGGTTCTGTATCTTGCTGCGGTAAAGACTCGGATCCCGAGGGGGGGGTATCAACGGCATCAGGTTCCATACCTTGAGCCAAAGAAGACTCTGAGGGAGCGAAAGAAGACTCTGAGGCGATCGCCCCATAAAAAGGCAGTAGAATCGAAATGGGCAGAAGTGCCAATAGGCTGGTGGCTGTAGCAAGGAAGAATTTAATAGGCATAAAAGACCTCAAACAACAAATTAGATTTACCAACCACCAACAGAAACAGTTTCCTCAGCATCAAACCTTATATAGAAACTTCACGAACTGTCAGCAGGTACTGACCACGACCCGTACTATCAAAAGCGTTAACCACCACTCGATAAGGACCAGTAGCAGGGAGGGTCACAGTCAGGCGGGAGTTAGTATCGGCATCACTTATATCATCATTTTCACCAACCAGGCGACCATTCGGGCTAAACAGCGCCAAATAAGTATCAAAATCAGAACTGGTTAGATCAATTCTCACCGATTGACCCGCCTCTCCATCAAAACTATACTCACGGTAAAGACTACCATCAGAAGGAAGTACAGAAGCGTTATCAGAGTCTAATATTCCCGAACTACGCAACATGACATTATCAGAAGAGGGTAACTCCGAACGGCGATCGCCTGCAACGGTCCGCAACCTTAATCGATAGTTTCCGGTTTCCCCGGCTTGGTAGGAGTTCGCCAACAGGGTATAAGTGCCAGTATCAGGTAATGTCACATCAATACGGGCATTTGTATTATCCCCCCCATCATCATCCTGAGCCAATTCATTGCCATCAATATCGAGCAAAATCAAATAGGAGTCGAAATCATCACTCATCATGTCGATGATTACCCGCTGACCGGCTTCTCCCTCAAAGGTGTAAAGATTGTAAAAACTGTTATCAACGGGTAGAACATTAGCACCTTCTGCTAGAACTCCCCTAACTTCCTGACCGTTTACTGGTAAGGGTTTGGCATCCTGATTGTTAAACATAATCGGACGCTGTTGTTGAGCGGTGCGGGGGGCGCGTCCTTCTTTGGCGGCTTGCAAAAATGGGGGCACATTGTCTACGGAAATGGCAAAACCAATGCCAATATTGCCACCTCCACGACCTCTAGTAAAAATGGCGGTATTCACGCCAATTAATTCCCCTTGACTGTTCAGCAGGGGTCCGCCAGAGTTACCTGGGTTGATAGCAGCATCAGTCTGAATTAAATTCCGTTCTCGGTCAATGCGGCTGACAATTCCGACGGTAAAGGTATTTTGGAATTGACCGAAGGGGTTACCTATGGCAAAGGCCCTTTGTCCTACTCTGACGGAACCGGGTCTAGCAATGGGAATGGTCGGTAAGTTTCTAGCATTGCGAATCCTCAGCAAAGCCAAATCTAGCCCATTCTCGCCATAAGCAACTACATCAGCAACCATTTTACGACCATCGGCAAGTGTTACCTCTACCTGGCCGCCTTGGGAGACGACATGGGCGTTAGTAAGCACCATACCGTCGTCGGTAATAATTGCACCGCTACCGTTAGCTTTTTCGGTGTCGATGGAAACTACAGCAGGACTGGCTTTTTCATAAACCCGGATATTGGTTTGTTCTTCGAGATCCAAAGCCATGAGAATAGGAGAGGGCTCTGGTTCGGTTATGGGGGAAATGGCACTAGCTGGGGCTATATTCAGACCTAGGCTGGTGCTAAGGGTTAAAAATCCAGATGTTAAATGGTTTAAGAATATATGGTTCATCATAACTGGGTGGTTTATGATCGGGTATTTGGCTGTCAACTAGGGTGGGGGTTTATGCTATTGATGAGATTTTTCTGAGGTCACAAAATTTAGAGCGATCGCTACTTGGGGGAAAATTACAACTATCTTCTAGTTTGACATACTCTACCCAAAACCCGGAAACTATACCGGAAGATTAGGGTATATTGAGGGCTTGACCGTATCGGTTATAAACTACAATATCCCACTGCCCATTGAGACTAGACTCGAAAGCAATTACACTGGCATCAGCGTTAATGGTGGGATGGCGTACTTGAGCGTTGAGGTTGTCGGTGAGGTTTCTTAGTTGGCGGGTGTTTCGGTTATACAAATAAATATCTGACTGTCCGCCACGGGTAGAATTAAATACAATATAGTTACCGTCGGTGGAAATGGCGGGTTCGGAGGCGATCGCATCTATGGAGTTTAAGCCGGGTAGGTCGATGAGTTCGAGTTGTTTTCGATCATAAAGATAGATATCTTGACGACCTTGGCGATCGGATGCGAAAACTAGATAATCAGAAGATATCTGGGGGTTCATTTCTGTACTGGGAGAGTTGACGCTGTTTACCCGTAAGTCGGGGGGTAAATTTAACAGTCGAGGATAGCCAGCACAACCGCTGACCATTCCCAGACATATGACTAATAATCCGATTATAAATAGGCGTTTGTAATATGGGTTGATCATGATTCAGACAGAGAGGTTTCTGTATCGAGTTCAATATTCGGACCGCGATCGATAATTTCAATATCCCACTGACCTCGCCTGGAACCCTCAAAGCTGATATAACGACCATTAGGGCTGATGTGAGGATGTCTTACTCCACCTCGATATCCCCGGGTGAGCATTTCTAATCGATAGGTAAGGCGATCGTATAGGTAAATGTCGGCACGGCCTGAGTCATTGGCGCTATAAACTATATAACGCCCTGTATAACTTAGACTGGGGCTTTCCATTACTGTTAGCGATCGCCTCAATTCTACCAAGGTTTTATAGCTACGCCGCCGCAGGTCATACAGGAACAATTGATTTTGACCTTCTCGGTTAGACACAAATACCAAAAACCGACCGTTTCCACTTAATGCGGGTTGCTCATCAGTGGCTATGCTATTGATAGCACCATCAACCATAGAAGAATTGATGGCGACTGTTGTACAACCGACCATCATCGCCTGAAACAGCAAGACTAGAATCAGGGCGAATTTCGCCCGACCAGTCCCCTTTAACCGCAGCCTGGGAAATATTTTTCCCAACAGGGTTTGAGAGTATTGGAAAATCCTAGTATTCCCCAGAACGGTTATAATCATCATCTGAGTAGTCTACTGGACGATACTCTACATAGTCGGTAGTCGCCACATCTCTCCGGTCTGGTTTATTTGCCGATCTCGAAGACCGAGAAGGCCGACTTCTGGGGGGTGATGGTTCATCTGTATCTGGGTACGAGTATCCACCAGTGCCAATGTCGCTGCGGTCTACTGATGCAGGTCTACTGCTGCGAGTCCGACTAGGACGACTATCGGTTTCTAGGTCAGATTCCCAGCCGTCTGATATGGGCGGTCTACTACTACCGGAGGGGGCGCTTCGGGGGCGCGTTCTGGTACGTTCTACGGAACTATTGGGGGCGCTGGTACGCCGACTACTGGGGCGACGACGCTCCGATTCTGTGTCATACATATCGGGTCTGGAAGGGCGAGACTCTCGGGTTCCCCGAATTTGACGAGCCATGGGGGCGTACTCTTCGACGGGCTCGATTTCGTCTAGTTCTGCATCTACCCGATAAACATCACTTACATAGCGATCGTCATCGACAAAAGATGCTCGTTCCTTAGCCTTAGTTGTCGCGACTCCCCGTAGTTTAATACTTTCGACTGCAAAGAAAATCGCAGTCCCGGTTAACATAAACTGACCAAAAGCCAGAATCGGGTCAAGTCTCCATCCCTGAAACAGAAGAATCCCGCCACAGAGTAAACCGACTGCGGCGAAGAAAATATCGTGATCACGAGCTAACTTGGGTTTCCAGGAACGGAGAAAGTATAGCGCGGCACCAGCCACGGCTAGGACAATCCCTAGTAGGCTGCTCCAGTTCAATCCTAAATTGACCATTATCTAAATCTCCAGCATCAGTCCTATCTTAGCTCAAACGGGGAAAATCGCTCAGGCCAGAGCCAATTATCCCAAAAAACCCGCGCTAGGGGTTGACAAAATTGATTAAGTGTGCTACAGCCTTACAGCAAATAAAGGAGGATAAACAGAATAATCCAGATGACATCTACAAAGTGCCAATATAGTTCTGCGGCTTCGGGGCCAAAGTGGGATTCTTTGGTATAGTGTCCATCTTTGGCGGAACGTAGCAACACGCCACAAATGAGGATAACCCCGAAGGTGACGTGCAAACCATGAAAAGCAGTTAATACATAAAAGCAACTGGCGTAAAGGTTAGTTGTTAGCCCAAACTCTAGGCTACTGTATTCATAAACCTGACCGGCCAAAAAGATAGCGCCCATGATAGCAGTGGCGGCGAACCAGACCCGTAAACCGGCTTGGTCACCGTTTTTAATGGCTTTGTTGCCGCGATTCATGACAAAGCTACTAGAAATCAGGATGATGGTATTAATTCCGGGTAACAGTAGTTCCCGTTCAATGCCTTCGGGGGGCCACTGTTCGGACATGGCGCGATAAATTAAATAAGCGGAAAACATCCCTAAAAAGATCATGCTTTCTGCGACTAGGAAAACGACGACCCCTAGAATACGATGATCTGGGTGTTCTTCATGGTGTCGGGAAGAGGCGATCGCCTCTGTAGCTAAGTTGGTGGTAGTTTGGGACTGGTCAACTGATGTAAATTGCATGAAATTCTAATCCAAGTTGTGTAATACAAACTGCTAATCACGGCCGAACTTGAGAGGAAGTCCGACCGTTTCAATTAGGGATTTCTAGGGATGATTGTCAGAATCAGAATCCTGGATATCTCCTAGTAATGATGAAGACTGCGCCTCGGAAACCCTAATCCCGGTTTCTTTATTGCGGGGGGGTACACTACTAGCCATTTCTTTGAGACGCGCACGAATTGACAAGGTTTTCTTCATACCATAGTCGTAGGGTCCAGTTCTCAATACTGGGGTGGTGTGGAAATTCTCAATGGGTGGAGGAGAAGAGGTCATCCATTCGAGGGTTAAAGCCTCCCAGGGGTTGCCGGGTGCTTTGGGACCTTTTAGCCAACTCCAAACGGCATTGATGATAAAGGGAAAAGTGGAAACTGCCAGAATGTAAGTACCAATGGTACAAACCACATTGAGTTCTGTAAATCGGGGGTCATACATGGCGACCCGACGGGGCATTCCTTGCAGTCCCAAAATGTGCATGGGCATAAAGGTCATGTTAGCGCCAATTAAGGTCAGCACAAAGTGAACAATACCCCAATTTTCATTCATCATGCGCCCGGTCATTTTGGGGAACCAGTGGTAAATTCCGGCAAAAATACCAAATACTGCGCCGCCAAATAAGACATAGTGAAAGTGGGCAACGATAAAGTAGGTGTCGTGGACGTGGATATCAAAGGGTACGGAAGCGACCATGATTCCTGTTACGCCACCAATTACAAAGGTGGCAATAAAACCCATGGCGAATAGCATGGCGCTATTGAGGCGGAGTTTACCTCCCCAAATGGTGGCGAGCCAACCAAAGACTTTAATTCCGGTGGGAACAGCGATGATCATGGTGGTGATCATAAAGAACATCCGCAGCCAACCGGGGGTCCCGCTGGTGAACATATGGTGCGCCCAGACAATTAAGCCGAGGAAACTAATGGCGAGACTAGAATAGGCGATCGCCTGATAACCAAAAATGGGCTTACGCGCATGAACGGGGAGAATATCGGAGATCAGCCCAAAAAAGGGCAGAATCATGATGTAAACGGCCGGGTGTGAGTAAAACCAAAATAAGTGCTGGTAAACCACAGGGTCGCCGCCGCCGCTGGGGTTAAAGAAATTGGTTCCCGCCAAGAGGTCAAAGGAGAGCAAAATCAAGGCGGCGGCGAGGACGGGGGTGGAGAGTAAAATTAGGGCGGAAGCTGCTATCATTGCCCAACACATAAGGGGCATATCATTTAGCCCCATGGTGGGTATACGCATTTTAAAGATGGTGACGGAGAAGTTGACGGCTCCTAAAATTGATGAGGTTCCCAATAGCAAAATGCTGAGAATCCAAATTTCTTCGCCGACTTTACCTGTCACTAAACTGAGGGGAGGATAGGAAGTCCAACCCGCTTGGGGCGCTTCGATGAGGAAACTGGCTAATAATAGCAGTCCGCCGGGGGGAATTAGCCAAAAGGCGACGGCGTTCAGTTTCGGAAAAGCCATATCCCTGGCTCCAATCATCAGGGGAATTAGATAATTGGCAAATCCTGCGCCGGCTGGGACGATCCACAGGAAGATCATGATCGTTCCGTGGACGGTGAACAGGCTGTTATACATTTCGGGATCGACAAGATCCGGGTCGGGGGTGGCTAGTTCGGTGCGGACGATACCAGCCATAAACCCGCCAATTAGATAAAAGATAAAGGAAGTGACCAGATATTGAATCCCGATCACTTTATGGTCGGTGCTGAAGCCGAAAAAGTCCAGAGGGCGACGTTCTCCCTCTTGGTTACTCATGGCTGAGTCGCCTGTGATGTTTATTTGTGCTTGAGCCATATATCAAACAGTGAAAGGGTTAACCTGAGTTGGGGCTATGTGTTCAGGAAATGATGAGATTTGGGCGCTAAAGTCCGACAACCCCATGGTGATGTCGCAACTGTGCGATCGCATTATGCTGCTCAATCCCCATTTGTGCCACATAAGGGGCGAGAAATTCACCCTCGGACATATCCCTGGGATTAGTGGCTACGGTGGGTTGTTGGTCTGGGTTGTTAGCAAAGCTATTTTCTGCTACCCAGGCTTCAAATTCTTCGGGGGTATGAACTACCATTGCTGTCCGCATGGCTCCGTGATAACCGCCACAGAGTTCGGCACAAACTACATTATAGGTTCCGACTTGGTTGGCTGTAAACCTCAGTTCGGTTGTGCGTCCGGGGATAGCGTCTTGTTTAAGGCGGAGTTCAGGAACCCATAAGGCGTGAATCACATCTTGGGCGCTGATGTTTAATTGCACTTCCTGACCAGCGGCTACATGAAGTTCGCCGGAAATTACCCCTTGATTTTGATAGTTAAAGATCCAGGCATATTGAAGACCATTAACATCAATAGTTATATCGGCAGGTGAGCCTATTCGTGAGGGAGATGCACCAATCCCTAGGGAGATTTGCTGACCTCCTGGGGTGATATCTTCTGCATCATATAAAGAAGCGGCGATCGCTGCTCCCGACATCTTAGCGTGATCCGCCATGGAATGGGAACCCGATGCCATAGGGTCTAGTCCCCCCATTTGGTTATATATGTCGAAACTATAAATTCCGATCCCCAAAACGATAACTGCTGGAATTGCCGTCCACACAATTTCTAGGGGAATATTGCCATGAATAGGGGGGCCGTCGGTATTGTCTCCGGGACGGCGACGGAACCGAATTAAGGAGACGACTAAAGCCCCCTCAACTAATAGCACCAAACCAAAGGCAATGGTCATCATCAAATCAAAAAGTTGATCGACCTCTGCTGCTTCGGGAGAAGCTGCTACAGGTAATAAGTCATGGTTCTGACCATACCAGAGGCTAATCAGAGTAATGGCAATCCCGACTAACAAAGTCCAGATTGAGCTAGGAATGTTCACGAAAACCCCCTGCTGTAAAAGTTCTATCGCCATCCTATCTTACAGCAATTGACCAAACTGCACAGATGACCCAGGGCGGCGGAGAGTGAAAGTTGCACAGTTGGGGCAGATAAGTCAAAATTATGCCATTGACTAGGTGTGAGACTCATGACCAATACTGTCTATCAGACTGACCAAATCTCAACCCAACAACTTCCTCAAGAAAAAATTCGCCGCCTGGTGTGGAAGCTATGTATCGCTACTTGGCTACTGATGGCTGTTGGTAGTGCTACTAGGGTGATGAATGCCGGATTGGCTTGCCCGGATTGGCCTTTGTGTTATGGTCAACTGGTTCCTACGGCTCAGATGAATTTGCAAGTTTTCTTAGAATGGTTTCACCGACTCGATGCCGGCCTAATTGGTTTGGGTACAACCTACTTAGTGGGTTTATCCTGGTGGCATCGACAACATCTTCCGGGCTGGATGCCTTGGGCTTCTACTTTCGCCCTGTTTCTGGTGGTGTTTCAGGGGGTTCTCGGTGGTTTGACTGTGACTGAACTATTGCGGTTTGATATCGTTACGGCTCATCTGGGAACTGCGTTATTATTTTTCTCGACCCTAATGGCGATCGCTTTTACTCTGATGCCTTATCAGGGAACTGGTAATGCTGGATATTTGCCCTGGGTGAGTCTGGCTGCTGCTGTCCTGGTATATCTCCAAAGCCTCTTAGGTGGCTTGGTCGCTTCTCAGTGGGCTTTGCATCAGTGTTTTGGTGCTTCTCAACTGTGCGGGGTGATGAATGGTCATATCCTGGGAGTAGTCCCGCCTACTTTGATGACTCTTTTTGTGGTGACTTTAGCTAGGCGTACTTCTGCCCTTAATCCGATGATACGACGATTGGCATTAGGGGCGGGTCTTTGTGTGATTGCACAAATTTTGTTAGGTGTGGCAACCTTTAAGCTACATTTACAGGTTGAACCTCTCACGATCGCCCATCAGGGCATGGGAGCTATACTATTAGGCATTTTAGTCGCTCTCACTGTTTTGGGATGCCGCGATCGCCAAGTGTCTCCCCAGGAAAATCGCCGATTTTTGGGGATATAACTCGATTTAATTGACCAAGGACTAGGGCCATTATCCCGGAAATATGGGCTCGGTGTTCTGATTAACTACTCATAACCAATTGATCCATGCAAGAGATTATTCAGACTAACTCATCTCGACACCACAATAACCCGCTACAAGTGCTGAAAAGCTACTATCAACTTACTAAACCTCGAATTATTTTGTTATTGCTGATTACAACGGCGGCGGGAATGTGGTTGGCTGCAGAAGGGGAAGTTGATCCTCTGCTGCTGTTGGTGACTATGGTGGGGGGAACCTTAGCTTCTGGGGCTGCTAATACCATTAACTGTCTTTACGACAGTGATATTGACTATATTATGGAACGTACCCGCTGGCGGCCTATTCCTTCGGGACGGGTTAAGCCTCGCGATGCCATGATTTTTGCGATCGCTTTAGCGATTGCTTCTTTTACCCTCCTAACTGTTTTTGCTAACCTCCTGGCTGCTTTATTGGCTATGTCCGGTATTGTCTTCTATGTGGCAATTTACACCCACTGGCTGAAGCGCCACAGTACCCAAAATATTGTCATTGGCGGCGCAGCCGGGGCTATCCCTCCCCTGGTAGGATGGGCAGCAGTTACCGGAGATTTGAGTTGGGCCGCCTGGTTGCTGTTTGTGATTATCTTTTTATGGACTCCTCCCCATTTTTGGGCCTTGGCTATTATGATCCGCGATGAATACCAGGATGTCGGTGTCCCTATGCTGCCAGTTATTGAGGGAGATGAACTCACAGCACAACAAATTTGGATTTATAGTCTGGTTTTGATTCCTACCAGTCTGTTATTGGTTTATCCCCTCCATACCAGTGGCTGGGTTTATGGGGCGATCGCTTTGGGGTTGGGGGCAGTTTTTCTCCAGAAAGCCTGGGAATTACTCCAAACTCCCCATAACCGTGATGTGGCGCGATCGCTATTCAAGTATTCTATTCTGTATCTGATGCTACTCTGTGCGGGTATGGTGGTTGATAGTCTCCCTGCTACCCATGAGATGACTATGGCTGTCGCGCACACTTGGCAAACTTGGATGGGAGTTAATAGTTGACAGTTCACCGTTGACCGTTGACAATTGATTCATTCCCCTATTCCCGACCTGACCGGGGGTAGGGGTTTTTGTCCTGATATGAAAGAAATTGATCAAGTCGTCGCCGCCTTGGAGAGTCAAGACTATCGAGAGGCGGCGAAATTACTTAAAAAATTACAAAAGGAATCGCCCCAAAATCCCTGGGTACAGTTTTATATCGGACGCTGGTATGAGGCGACCGATAAATTAGCGTCCGCTGAAAAGGTTTATCGAAAATTACTGAAAACTACCACCAATCCTAAAGTTATTGACCAGGCGCGTCAGGGGGTCAAGCGGTTAGAAGCTATTGAACAACAACGCCGCCAAAATGCGATCGCAGATGCTAAGACTAATCCCCGCAATTGTGAACCGGGAGTTTTGATATTAGAACCTATTGCGCCAGAAGATAAGCCAGAGGCTGCCAAAACTTTGGCACGGATTCTCAAAACTGATGCCTATAGCGCTCGGATGCAGTTACAAAGTAAAGGATGGCGACTTTATAAGACTGGAGAAATGGGAGAGTTGGGGGTGTATGGTCAAGAAATGCGATCGGCTAATATTCCCGTGTTTTGGGTGTCTTTAACTGACCTGGAAAAATTGCACGTTTTTCGGGTCTGTTATGTGCAATCTCTGTATCCACAATTGGGGGTGGTTTGTTTGGATGAAAGCGATCGCCTGGGAATGTTAAATTTGAATTGGTCCGAAGTTAGCCACCGTGTCGAAGGTTTATTACCTTTATTTGCCGAAACTATGGATTATGATCCTCGCCGCAGTAGAGGCGATCGCTTTCGCCACAAGGAAGTTACCCAGGACTATGCCAAAATCTATGATCTGCATTTACCAGGTCGTCATTCCATTATCAGGTTTTGTGATGTCACATTAGATTTTAATCAGGGTATTCAGTTGGCAAAAGTCGAAAATAAACAAACTTCACGTCTTCAGTGGAATAGTTTATTAGATAGGTTTAATCAAAACCTGGACAATATACCAGTCTCGTCAGAATTTACCGCTTTTGCTGAAACCGTCTTGGATTATACACAACTTCTCAGTAGGATTAAATCTTATATCGATTTAGAACGACAGTCCGAGACTCCCTGGGACCCAGCCTTTCAGCTTTATAGTGGCTTGCTTTTTCTTAAATGGTCTCAGCATTAGCAATTATGCAATTACGGCCTTTACTTTTCGCTTCATAAAGCGCAGCATCAGCTAGTTTAATTAATGATTCTGGACTGCGATCGTGATTGGGGACTTGACAAGCAACCCCCAACGAGAGAGTCACATAGCCGGAAACCTCCGATTTCTGATGTTCAATTTCTAGGGCTCTGATCTGATGTTGAATTTTATCAGCTACCTGTAATGCTCCCTTAATCCCAGTATTAGGTAATACTATCACAAATTCTTCCCCGCCATAGCGACTAGCAAGATCCGTAGAACGTTGGGCACAATTTTCTAAGATTTTCGCAATTTGTTTAAGGCATTCATCCCCCATCTGGTGGCCGTAGGTGTCATTATAGGCTTTAAAAAAGTCTACATCACACATAATCACAGATATGGGTGCAGTTTCCCTTAATAACCTTTGCCATTCCCTTTTTAAGTGCAGATCGAACTGTCGCCGATTCGCCACTCCGGTTAATCCGTCTAGGCTGGCTAGGCGTTCCAATTCTTGATTAACTGTTTGCAATTTCGCGTGTAATTCTCCCTGTTGAATAGCTACAGCAATGGGAGTAGCAATAGACCGCAACGCTTCGATTTCCTCCGGTTGCCAACCTCGGGTATTATCGCACTGATGAATGACCAGTAAACCCCATAAACAATTGGGGGATTCAGTTGGCTGTGACCGCAAATCTGGGTGGCGATGAATAATCGGTAAAATGAGCTTAGACTTCACTTGTAACCCATCTAATTTATTCCGTAAATTGATGGGAATATTGGCTTTATCAACATTAGATATAGACCAAATTTTTAGATAATTAGCAGCAGCCATCTCCGTGATAACTTCCGATAAACCAGAGTAGTTAATTGTCGTTCCTAACAAAGGTTGCCAAGGGGGGGATACTGACTCCATAACTACCCGATAATTGCCATCATTTTCTAGGCGATAAATTAAAGCGCGATCGCTCACTAGAAATTCCCGAATTTGATTAACAGTACATTCTAAAACTTGTTCTAAATCTATACATTCATGAAGGCTTTGGACAATTGCCCTTAACATTCTTTCCCGTTCCGCATGACTCCATAGTTCTTGTTCTGCTTCCTGACGTTCCGTGATATCTGTGGAAACTACCAATAAATATGGGGTTTGACCATCATTACCAATTAACGGTATTTTGTTGGTCTGAAACCAACGAACTTCTCCATTATTTAACCTCACGGGTTCCGCGGCAATTAGTCGCGGTTTACCAGAAGTCATAATTTCGCGATCGCTTGCCAAAATATAATCATTTTGATACTGCTTATGATTCAAGTCTGCATGGGTTTTTCCCATCATATTATCTACAGTAGTTCCATATAAATTCGCCATGGCACGATTAGCTAAAGTCAACCTTCCGTCCCAATCTTTAATAAAAATTATATTGGGGTTAGCATCAATTACCATCCTTAATAAGGCTCGTTGTTTTTCTAAAGCTAATTTAGCTATTTCCGATTTATGACTTTCCCAAGTTAAGCCTAAATCCTGTTCTTTAATTTGGTGTTGCTGTCGCTGTAGAGTAATTTGATATTCTATGCGTTTGAGCATTTCTTGTTCATGGAAAGGTTGGGTTATATAATCCGCAGCACCTACATCAAAAACCGTATGCTTATTCAACAAATCACCCCTACTTTCCATGATAATAACTGGTATTTTTTGAAATTTTGATTTCGATTTCAGCCAATTACATAACTCATAGCTATCTCCATCGTGTAATTTGCTATCTAACAAAATTAAATTTAATGGCCATGATTGAATTGCATGATAAGCTAGTTTTAATCCCATTACTAGATTAACTTCATATCCATGATTTTGTAAGATATTTTGTGGTAAACTATGATCATCATTTACCACATCTCCTGCAATCCATAAAATTTTCCCTCGGTCTTCCATTAACTCATTCATAAGTCACCCTGCTCAAAATCTACGAATTACCTAAAAATCCAGATTTTGAGTATCGCGGAAAAACTTAAATGGCGATGTCCATAAACCTAGATTTTTATCGGATTGTTGGCATTTTACTCAACACCTTGCGCCTTTCATAAATTTGACAATCCATAACATATATAGTATTCCCAAAATCCATAGCATTATTACAGTTTAACGCCAAAGCACTTTACAGATACATACATAAGTATGGCCGAGGGGACTGCCATATACAAATTTTCTTCAACAAAGCTGCCGACTCCGCCAACTTTGGGCAAATTATTTGTGGCGCTATTAGGTATTAAGCCATTTTGACTAGCCTAAAATTTTAAAAAAACCTAATTTCTTAATAAAGACTTTAGATTGTTTTTGGGCTATAAAACCTAAGTTCTCTAATATGTCGATTCTGGCACAGGCTAGGTTTTCCTGTCAATAGGGTAGTTGCAATAACCCAATTTTCTTAACAAAATTAAACTATTTATTTAAATTTGGGAAAAGTAAAGTAAAATTGTGTTCCTAGTCCGGGGTTAGACTCTAACCAAATTTTGCCCCCATAGCTTTCAATGATTTTTTTGCAGATAGATAAGCCTATACCTGTACCCGGATACTTTTTGAAAGTATGTAGACGGGTAAAGATTTTAAAGATATTCTCAAACTCTTGGGAGTCAATACCAATACCATTATCAGCACAGCAAAATATCCAGTTAGTGTCTGTTTCTTGACAGGAGATATTGATTAATGGTGCCAAATCATCAGAACGATATTTAATGGCATTACTAATGAGATTTTGAAACACCTCAGTCAAATGAATATTATTAGCTTTAATTTGGGGCAAATTATTATATTTAATCTGGGCGTTATTTTTTTCTATTTCTAATCTTAAATCCACAAGTATCTGCGCTAAAACTTGGTTACAATCAATTAATTCTAAAGCTGGAGAATGTGTATCACAGCCACAGTAAATTAATAAATCTTGAATCATCCTTTGCATCCGAATTGACGCATTAATAATATGATTAACATATTCTCTCGGTTTTTCTTTCAATTGATCAGAACATTCTATCTGGAGTAACTGAGCAAAAGCCTTTAAGCTAGTCAGCGGTTGCTGTAGGTCATGGGAGACCACAGAAGCAAATTGTTCAAGTTCCTGATTAGATCTGAGTAGTTGTTGATTTAGTTGTTCTAGGCGTGCATTTTGTTCCGCTAGTTGTCGCTTCTGGCGAACAATAGTAAGTTGGTTCTCAACCCTCGCCAAAATTTCCAGTAATTCAAAAGGCTTAGAAATATAATCAACCCCTCCCACATTAAAGCCTTTAACTTTTTCGGATACATCTTTAAGCGCACTTAAAAAAATGATAGGAATATCCTTAGTTTCTGATTTTTCTTTGAGGATTTTGCAAACATCATAGCCGTTTAAATTAGGCATCATGATATCAAGTAAAATCAGATCTGGCGGTTCAAATAAAGCTACATTTATGGCTTGTTTACCATTAATCACCCGCCGGACATCGTAGCCATTCTCGGTTAACATGGTAAATAAAAACTGTAAATTTTCGGGTTTATCATCGACAATTAAAATATCTCCTTTGTTTTTATTAACTGCTAAATTATCCATGGTTGTATGGCTCCATTAAATCAATAATTTGGTCAAATAAAAGATGATTAACATACCAATTTAAACCTTCAATAATTACCGTATGTTCGGGAGGGATTTGAGCAATTAAGCCCCTAAGTTGAGATTCCCTGGCTGCCATAGCTGCTCGATAGAATTGTTTAATCCATTCATAGTCTAAAATATCAATATCCTTTGTAGTTAAACGAGGTGGCCCCAAGGAGGATGAGGAAGAAGAGTTAGAAATAGATTTGCCATAAATGTAGTTTACCCCAAGATTGGCACTAATGCAATCAAGAAGAGTTTTAATATTAAAAGGTTTGTGGATTAAGTCGTTACAGCCTGTAGCCAGAATTGAGGCTCGCTCAGACTCAAAAGCATGAGCGGTAATCGCAATAATGATGGTAGACCGACCCTCTGGAGTTTGTCGAATCTTCTGGGTAGCTTGATAACCATCCATAACCGGCATTCTCATATCCATTAAAATTAGATGTGGATGCCATAGTTGCCATAAATCGCAAGCCTGTTGACCATTTTCGGCTTCTTGGACTTGAAAACCCAAGGGAGTTAAAATATTAACTAATAGTTGGCGATGATTAAAATTATCTTCCACTAAAAGAATCCGATAATTAGGTTGATTGGGAGCCATATTAATGCAGCTAATGTCATCAAGAGTTAATTCTTCTTCCGGGAGATATTCGATGTCAATATTTTCAGATTTGATGACTTCAACGGGGATATTAAACATAAATTTTGCCCCCCCATCTACCACACTAACAATGGTAATTTTTCCACCCATTAAACTAACATATTGCTGAGAAATTGCTAAACCCAAACCAGTACCTTGTTGATGTCTGCGACCCACGTCGGTTTGTACAAATGGTTTAAATAAGCGTTCTTGTTCGTCGGGAGTAATACCAGGTCCGGTATCTTCTACCTCAAAATAAAGTTGGCTAACAGAGCTAACAAATGATACCCGCAGGGTGACAGAACCAGCATCAGTAAACTTGATGGCATTATCTAGTAAATTGACTAAAACTTGCCTAAGTTTTGACTCATCAGTTTGGACATAATCAGGAATATCTTGCTGTAACTGTATATTCATCACTAAATTCTTAGAACTCGCCTTAATTTGGAGCATGGTATTAATCCGCTTTAGTAAAGTTATCAGGTTAAAATTGGTAGGATTTAAGGTTACTGCTCCGGCTTCTATTTTAGATAAATCTAGGACTTCATTAATTAGGGATAATAGATATTTTCCTGATTGTTGGATGATTTGTAGATACTCTTGTTGTTGGGAAGTAAGACCGTAATTTTGCCCTAAAAGTTGGGTAAAACCCAGAATAGCATTTAAAGGGGTACGGAGTTCATGACTCATATTGGCTAAAAATTCGCTTTTAGCTCGGTTGGCGGTGTCGGCGGCTTCTTTGGCTTGTTGAAGTTGGGTAAATAGTTCGGCTTGGTAGATAGCTACTCCCAACTGTCGAGCAATTTGGGTTAGTAATTTTACTTCATGGTGGAGCCATTTACGGGATTCTTTTTGGTAGGTGGCTAATATACCCCACAGGGTTTCACCTACATAAACAGGAACTCCTAGATATGCTTGAATATTGAGACTTTTTAATAGTTTAATCTGACTTTCCGAAATACTACTATCTTGGTGACTATCAGCCATGACAACCTGACCTGATTTAAGATGCTTGACTACGAGTTTAATATGGGGAGATTCTTGGTTGTGTTTTGCGGATATGATTCGCAAATCTGGTAATAATAAATGGTGGTAGTAATTGTCAGGGTTTTTAAATTTATGAATGACCACACTATCACAGTCTAAAATTTGTTGTACGTCTTTGGTAGTATTGTCAAAAATCTGATCTAGTTCTAAGGTTTGACTAATCTGTTGAATCAGTTGGGTAATTGCCATTTCTCTGACTAGGCTTTCTCGCAAGGCTTCCTCTGCTTGAGTTCGGTCATTTAATTCTACTTGTAACTGATGATATAGTTCGGCTTGGTAAATAGCGATCGCCAGTTGAGTTGCTAATTGTTTAAGAAGCTGAATTTCCCAATTTTCCCAGTTTCGCAGATGTGCTACATGATGGACAATTAATAGCCCCCATAAATTATCTCCCTGATAAATTGGCACAGAAATCCGAGATTTTGCTTGCAGATTAAAGGAATAATGCTGAGGAGAAAATGCTCTGAGATTAGCATCATTATCATAGATAATTAATGGTTCTTTTTGGTCATTTTGTTGGCCATGATTATACAAATAATCCTGATATTTACAGCCCAGAATTGTGTCGATTCCTGGCACAATTGACTCATGGGTAACAGTGGCTAAATTTTGGTCATGACAGCGGAGAATTAACACCCTATCTAAGTCAAGTAAGTGACGCAATTCATTAACTGTATTTTGCAGAATATCATCAAGATTGAGAGATTGACTAATATGGAGAGTTAGTTGATACAGAAGATGCTCTCTTTCTGCCTGTTGGCGTAGGTGTTCTTCGGTTTTTTTGCGGTTAGTAATATCTTCAGCAATGCGAGCAACTCTGACTACATCGCCTCGCTCATTTTTAATAGGGAAAGCGCGATCGCAAATCCACAGCATATCACCATCAGGCTTAAATATGCGATATTCTATAAACCTAGATTGAGCATATTCTTGATAGGAAAAATTGACGATTACTGACTGTAAATCATCAGGATGTACGGCTTCTAACCAGGAGCCGGGATCATCATAAACAGCCTGACAACTACGACCCCAAATTTTTTCATAGGCTGGACTGATATAAAACAATTTGTCTCCCCTAGGACTGGTAAGCCAGAAAACATCTTGAATATGATTAACTACTTGGCTAAATCTCTCTTCACTTTCCTGTAGAGCTTCTTGGGTTTTACAGCGCTCTGTAATATCGCGAAAACAAACTACATAAAATGGTCTTTGTAACCACTCAGTTTCAGCGACAGTCATTTCTACCATGACCAGTCCCCGTTCTGGGTTAAGAATTCCCAATTGTGCTACATCTCCCACAGTTATTGGTAGTCCTAACTCATGGTTAATTAACTCTTCGGAAGTGCGTCCAAATAAATTTAATCCAGCGGGATTGACTGCATGAACTATTCCTTGGCAATCTACCATTAAAATACTATCAGAAATACTATTAAAAATTACTTGTAAACGAGCTTCGCTTTCTTGAAGTTGGGATTCTATGAGTTTGTGGGAAGTAATATCTTGGGCGGTTCCTAAGACTTGTACAGCCAGACCATTGGCATCTTTGGTAAATGGCACTTCCTGGGCTCGCAACCAGCGATAGGAGCCATTTTTATGGCGCATCCGGTATTCAATATCTAAAACTTCTCCCTCTGATAAGGCAGAGACTTGCTCTAATATGGTTTCTAATATAGGTAAATCATCGGGGTGAATCTGCTCCCAGAAAAAGCGATCGCCCAGCTTTTGTAAATCTTCTGGAGAAAAACCTAGGATGTTAATAATTTGGTTATTTACATAAACATTTTGTAAGTTTTTGGGTTCATAAATATATATGAGTTTTGGAAAACTATTAATGATGGTCTCTATAAATAATTTGTCTTCATATAAATTGGGGGTACGGTGATTAGGATCTGAGGAAATTGTCTGATGATTATGGGCTTGACCCAAAGCTAAACTTAATCTGAGCGATCGCTCTATTTCCTCAAGAATAAGTCTATTTATGGGCAGATAATCTGTGGCACCCATATTCAAAGCAGCTAGACCCGCTTCTGAGTTGTCCACTAAGGCAATAACTGGGGTAGGTAGTACCCGATCAATCCAATCTCGAAGCAAATATGTAGTATAATCAATAAGGTAAAGATGATATTCAGGGAAAGTCTGCTCGAAAGGCTCTAAGGTAGGGGAGTATCGCTCTAATTTAACAGAAAGCGATCGCATAAATTGTAGCAACTGTCGTAGTTGAACTTCATAAGCATCATCATTTGTTACCAGGAGAATATTAAAGGGTCTGTAGTTCATAACATTCTCACCTTCTCTTGAGTCATAGTTAACAGGAAAGATCTGGCAACCCAAACTAACCCCGGAGTTACTGATAGTTACCATTGTACCAGTATAAATGACAATATATGGCTGATGATGCAACCAGGGTTTTTTTGGGTAAAACTGTTTATACATGACAAACACCAAATACCTTAGTATATATTATGATAATTACTATGAACGGCGAACCCGCACATATTTTAGGTATGGAATTTGAATATCCTAATGATCCAGTACCTCTCAACTCACCTTTTTACATCGATCGCCCACCTATTGAAGAACTAGCCTACCGAGAAATACAGAAACCGGGAAGTGTGATCCGTATTCGTGCCCCTAGGAAAATGGGGAAAAGTTCTCTGTTGCAAAGAATTTTAGCTTATGGTAAACAAAACAATTATCATGTAGTCAATTTAGATTTGAGACAAACTGAAGCCTCAATGTTATCAGATCTGAATCGTTTTCTGCGGTGGTTTTGTGCCATTGTCGGTCATTGCCTAAATTTACCATCTAGGTTAGATGACTATTGGGATGAGGATATCGGCAGTAAAGTTAGCTGTACAATTTATCTAAAATACTTGCTAGATTTAATCGATGCACCTCTGATCATAACCATTAATGAAGTTAACTATCTGTTTGAGTATCCCCAAGTAGCGGGGGAGTTTTTGCCGATGTTGCGGTCTTGGCATGAGGAAGCTAGACAATCGGAAGAAATGCAAAAATTGCGATTAGTTATGGTACATTCAACGGAGGTTTATATTCCCCTAAAATTAAATCAATCTCCCTTTAATGTGGGACTCCCGATCCGACTGCCATTTTTTACTCCTGAACAGGTTAAAGATTTAGCCAAACGTCATGAAATAGAGGATGATGATGGCAATTTAGTCACGGATTTAATGGATATGGTGGGAGGCCATCCCTACTTAGTTAGGTTAGCTTTATATCATCTGGTAGTGACCGATAATAATGACCATAAAAGCATGGGCGATCGCCTCCAAAAAATCCTCAGCGAAGCCTATACACAAGGAGGCATTTATAATCAACACCTGTGCGAACAATTAGCAATTCTTAAAGAGCAACCGGAACTATTACAAATTTTGCAGGCAATTGTGATGTCCAATGAAGAAATTACGGTGGAACCCATTGCTGCTTATAAATTAGAAAGTTTGGGGTTGGTCAAGCTAGAAGGAAATCAAGCGATCGTCAGTTGTCAACTCTATCGCCAGTATTTTAAATACCTCCATGAAAAAGGAATCTTTAATCAATATTCTCGGCTCCATGAATTAGAATCGATAAATCAGCAACTGGAGAAAATAGCTAATATAGATGATTTAACTCAAATTCCCAATCGTCGTTTTCTGTTTTCTTACTTAGAAAAACAATGGCAAAAACATAGTCAGAGAGGGGAGGTTATTTCTCTGATTTTGTGTGATATTGACTGCTTTAAGCTCTATAATGATACCTATGGACATATTGCCGGGGATCAGTGCTTACAAAAAGTAGCGAAAGTTATGGAATCTAGTCTTCATCATCCCACGGATATAGTAGCGCGTTATGGGGGCGAAGAATTAGCGATTATTTTACCAGAAACCACATCAACGCAAGCCTTAAATTTAGCGCAAATCATTCGCAAAAATATTAAACTCTTGAAGATAGTGCATGAAAAATCCTTATGTGCAGATAAAATTATTACCCTTAGCATGGGAGTAGCTAGTATAATTCCCAAAACCCACATCAACCACTTTTACTTAATGCAAGCGGCTGATGAAGCATTATATCAATCCAAAAATCAAGGACGCGATCGCATAACCACTAAAAACCTAACCATCAGCCTTTAAATTAGTGACTGACTCCCCCAATTTTGATATAATGGCAATAGCTGTTTTTGTATAACAAATCACCGATGTTGTCATTAAGTTTAGTCTAGATTTTGTGTTTATTTAGCCTGATTGAATTTCAGAAACTGAAAGCCTCCCCAATGAACAAGCAAAAACCAACTTCACACCAGGACCCATCATAATT
Source organism: Limnospira sp. PMC 289.06 (assembly GCF_032350395.1). NCBI lineage: Bacteria > Bacillati > Cyanobacteriota > Cyanophyceae > Oscillatoriales > Sirenicapillariaceae > Limnospira > Limnospira sp. PMC 289.06. The sequence continues at coordinate 6,748 of NZ_JARPLC010000052.1, read as the reverse complement.
AGCCTAAAAGACCCGGACCGCGCGATTCCATAGCAATAGTGCATCCCAACCCGGACCGGCGGCTGGCTTTGACTCCCTCGGGGGAAGTATTAGCCACAGAAACCCGCCAAAACCGAATTAGACTGCTAGAAGACTCTAAGGGGAGGGGGTAGCAGACAGTTTCGTGGTAGTTGTAATCGGAATGAGGGAATAGGTTATAAACTGCTTTTTATTCCCTTCAATAGCAATGGTTGCCCGGAAGGATACTACCAAGACTTTTTAACTCGATTTTTAATCGATCCTGCTATCCCAACCACCATAGGGCGACCAGTAGGATGATTAGTTTTACCTGATGGTAGCTTCCTATTTACTGAAAAAATGAATAATGACATTTATTGATTTCAAAAAACAGCTAATTTTTAGTTTTAAAAAAGCGAGGTTTTATGATTTATGAGTACATCTATTTATCAAGTTGGTGGAAGTTTACCAACGGGTCATATTAGTTATGTAGAACGCCATGCAGATGCCGAACTTTATCAGGCTTTAAAAGGGGGGGAATTTTGTTATATTTTCAATGCGCGCCAGATGGGGAAATCATCTTTAATGGTGCGGACTATGCACCGCTTACAACAAGATGAATTTATCTGTATAAGCCTAGATATGACTCAGGTGGGCGGGGAAATCATTAACCCTCAACAATGGTATAAGGGAGTAATTGTTAATCTGTGGCTTAGTTTAAAATTAAAGAATAAGTTTGATTATAAACAATGGTGGAAAGACCATGATGATTTATCCTTAATTCAGCGACTAGAACAGTTTGTTCATCAGGGAATTTTGGCGAATATTTCCTGCCAAAAAATCGTGATTTTTATTGATGAAATAGACAATTTATTGAGCCTGAATTTTCCGACGGATGATTTCTTTGCATTTATTCGCTTTTGCTATAATCAACGGGCGACTAACCCCGAATATAATCGCCTGACATTTGTTTTGTTAGGGGTAGCTACTCCTGGGGATTTAATTCGCGATCGCACTCGCACCCCTTTTAATATTGGTACAGCCATCAAACTCTCAGGATTTACCCCAGAAGAAGCCGAACCTTTAGCCCAAGGTTTAGAGGCTAAATTTGGTTGTGGAAAAACCCTAATTAGAGAAATTATTAAATGGACAGACGGACAACCATTTTTAACTCAAAAAATCTGTAGATTAATGATGACTATGGGAACCGAAACCGAAGCCCATTCTCTCTTAAAAGGATTAGAGGTATTTTGGGTTGAGTCGATTGTCTATCGGTACATTATCGACCGTTGGGAATCTCAAGACGAACCGGAACACCTGCGAACTATTCGTAATCGTATCCTCTATAATCAGCGATTTGTCGGACGCTTACTGAGTATCTATCAACAGGTATTAGATAATCATCATATCAAGGCTGATGATAGTCGAGAACAAATAGAACTATTGTTATCAGGATTAGTCCTAGAAGAACAGGGCAATATCCTAGTCAAAAACCGCATATATCAAGCTATATTTAATCGTGAATGGGTGCGAGAGCAATTAATGGTGTTAAGACCCTATTCTCAAGCATTTGAAGCCTGGATACAATCAGGAAAAACAGATATTTCTCGTTTATTAAGAGGTCAAGCCTTGCAAGAGGCTCAACATTGGTCTCATCAGAAAAGCCTCAGTGATGACGACTATCAATTTTTGTCAGCTTCGACGGAATTAGAAGCCTTAGAAGTCAAAAAAACCCTAGAAATTGAGCGTGCCAAAACTATAGAATTGCAACTGGTAGCCCAGCAAAAAATGACCAGACTGCAAAGATTACTTTTAGGGGCAGTTAGTGGAGGTTTTGCGATTACATTAATTCTGGGTTTATCGACATTTTGGCAATATCGACAAGCTAAGATTAGCGAAATTCACGCCCTCACGCAATCCTCAGAAGCCTTCCTCGCCCTCAACCGTCCTTTAGAGGCACTGTTACAAGCTATTAAAGCCCAAAAATCTCTAAACCACCTGGTCTGGTCTGACTCCTCAATCAAGGCTCAGGTTGAGTCGGTGCTATCACAAACAGCCTATAGTGTTCAAGAGTTTAACCGCTTTTCTGGACATAGGGGTTCTATTAATAATATTAGTTTCAGTCCTGATGGCAGATTAATTGCTTCTGTGGGTCAGGATAAAACGGTGAAACTGTGGCAGCCAGATGGTGAACTTTGGGCTAATATAAGCAGCTTTGCTGATGAAACGATCGCCATTAATTTCAGCCCGGATAATCACCAAATAGCCGTTGGGGTGAGGGATGGAAATGTGCAAGTTTGGAATGTCAAACCAACTCCCCCCACCCTCGAATATTCCTGGGAGGCACACCAACAACCTGTGATGTACGTCGTCTTTAGTCCTGATGGTAAAATGATCGCCTCAGTTAGTCTTGATGGCAGTGCCAAACTGTGGAAAATTAACGGAGAATTACTCACCACCCTAACCAATGATGGAATCCCACGGCGGGCGATCGCCTTTAGTCCTGATGGTGAAACGATCGCCGTTGGTGGAGAATCAGGAATTATCGAACTTTTTAAATCCAATGGTTCCCCCTTAAAAACCTTGCCCCATCATGAAGGGGAAGTGATGAAGATCGCCTTTAGTCCCGACTATGATCAACTGGTTTCAGCTAGTCGCGATCGCACCATAAAAATTAGCAATACCAAGGGAGAAATCCTCCAAACCATCAAAGACCATGATGATGAAGTTTGGGCTATTGCCTTTAGTCCAGACCGCCAATTTATCGCCTCTGGGAGTCGCGACCAAACCGTGCGATTGTGGAAAAAAAGCCCCATAGATCAACTGTACTACCCCCGGGAAGTATTTCGCAGTCACCAGGGCGAAGTTGATGCTGTCTCCTTTAGTCCCGATAGCCAAACCCTAGTTTCTGGGTCTTGGGATCGGACTTTACGACTGTGGAAAACCCATCATCCCCTGATGACCAACTTTCCGGCTCATGAGGGAGAAATTTGGGATATTGTGTTTAATGCCACCTCTGGGGTCATGGCTTCTGCTTCTAGTGACCAAACCATCAAGTTATGGGACTTCATGGGAAACCCCCTAGCCACCTTGACAGGTCATATCACCAGAGTCAACCAACTCGCCTTTAGTCCTAATGGAGAATGGTTAGCCTCCAGTTCCCATGATGGTACTGTGAAACTATGGAACTTGGCATCTAATTCCGTCCACCGTAACTTCACGGACCATCAAGCCAGTGTTTGGGGGCTGCAATTTACGCCAGATAGCCAAAAACTGGTGACAGCGAGTTGGGATAATACCCTAAAAATGTGGGACAAATATGGCAATATTCTCCAGGTTTTCAGCGGACATACCGGGGCGGTTTGGGGGGTTGATATTCGTTCTGATGGTGAGATGATGGTGTCTAGTTCCCATGATAATATGCTCAAACTCTGGGGTTTAGATGGTAGATTGTATTCTGGGCTAAATGGTCATAAAGATGGCGTCTGGTCTGTGTTGTTTAGCCCTGATGGTGATCTGATCGCCTCTGGAAGTCGCGATCGCACTGTCAAATTGTGGCTGTGGGACCCCACCGCACAAACTTACAACCTTGACCACACCCTATCAGGTCATCAGGGTATCGTGATTCAAGTAGCCTTTAGCAATAATGGACAATACCTGGCTTCTGCTAGTGAGGATCAAACCGTCAGGGTCTGGAGTCGCTATGGTGATAGCCTAGTTCATTTGGGGGGAAACTGTGGCATGGTCAGAACCGTAGAATTTAGCCCTGATGACCAAATTCTGGCTAATGGGGGGGCTAATGGCACGATCACCCTCTGGCAAATTGACAATATTTTGGGTCTCAATACCCTAGAATATGCCTGTGATTGGATACGGGATTATTTACGCACTAACCAGGATTTAGAAACCAGCGATCGCCGTCTTTGTGAATTTTAGGCCAAGGATAACTATGGATCTGCCTTCGTTTTTGTGGTTATGGAAAATCGCCGCCTGGTCTATGGGTCTTTCCATCACCGCTTATCTGATCTTAGCAATGACAGGAGGTTGGATGTTCATCTGTCGCCAGCAAAACGCTTCCCGTCCTCTGTGGTTGCGACCGCTTCATTATGCGATCGGTATGATTATGGTCATTTTAGTTCTATTGTTGTTAACTGTGGGCATCATCGGAACTATTGGTCACTATGGAAACCTAGGACACTCTGTGCATCTTCCGGCTGGTTTGACCGTCGTGGCTTTAGTCTTGCTTTCCGCCTGGAGTGCCCACCAAATTAACCCAGAAAAATCTTGGGCGCGATCGCTTCACATTACTACCAATGTTATTCTATTCTTGAGTTTTGCGATCGTCTCCCTCAGCGGTTGGGTCGTCGTTCAAAAATACCTGCCCTAATTTAACCTGCCTTAAAACTTGATCACCAATTTAATCATGAACGGCAACAGCTTTAGACACCTGTGGTTTTCTATTATGGTTCTCCAGATCATGGGGACAATATTACCATCAACAGCGATCGCCAGCCCAGACGACCCCACCTCAGACACCTGGGAACAACTCCAACGTTACAGCCAGGAAGGCAAAAAAACGCCCCAACAATCTCAAGTTACCTCCGTTTCCCAACTTAGTGACGTTCAACCCACAGACTGGGCTTTTCAAGCCTTACAATCCTTAGTAGAAAGATTTGGCTGCATAGCAGGTTATCCCGACGGAACCTTTCGCGGCAATAGGGCCCTAAGTCGCTATGAATTTGCGGCCGGAGTCAATACTTGTCTCGATCGCATTACAGAAATCATCGCCGCCGAAACTGGCGATCGCATGACCCAGGGAGAATTACTCGCCGTTAAACGTCTCCAAGAAGAATTTGCCGCCGAATTAAGCCTATTACGACAGGACATTCGTCGCATAAACACCTATCTCGACCAAATCGAGAATAATCAGTTTTCCCTCACTACTCAACTGCGGGGAGAGGCAATTTTTGCCCTCACTGATGCTTTTGGAGAAGACACCGGAACCGATCAAACCGTATTCCAAAATCGTATCCGTCTCGACTTTAACACCAGTTTTACCGGACAAGACCTGCTATTTACCCGCCTTGTAAGCGGTAACGCCTCCAGCTTTAACGGAGGAGTGATCGGGGAGGGAACCCAAACCTTTAACATTGTCGGTGATACAGAAAATCAAATTAAGCTAGAACGCCTATTCTATCAATTCCCCGTTAGCGATCGCCTTTATTTCACCCTCGCCGCCAAAGGAGTCACCTGGGATGATTTTGTTCCTACCCTCAACCCCTATATTGATGACTACGACGGCGGAAAAGGCAGTTTAAGCGCCTTTGGTCAACGTAACCCCATCTACCGACTTGGCGGAGGGGCTGGAATTGGTATCAATTATGAATTTCGCGATCACAGTTTAGCCAGCATCTTCGGTCCCACATCCCTATCCGTCGGATATCTCACCCCCACCGCCACCAATGCACAACCATCACAAGGTTTATTTAACGGCGATTTTTCCATTCTGGCACAATTGACTGTTACCCCCACAGATAACCTACAATTTGCCTTAACTTATAACCATAGTTATTTCACCCCCGGAAACTTTGGCTTTGATAATGGTCAGAACAATGGCCCTGTTTTTAATCGCACCACCGGAGAAGTTAATCGTAATGCCTTTAACGGCTACACCGGTACTGGGATAGCTAATTCCCTCTTGGGATTAACCAACGGACTTAACCCCCTAGGAGTCGCCACAGGCGTTTCTAGTCATTCCTATGGCTTGCAATTATCTTGGCGTATTCACCCACTCGTTATCCTCGGAGGTTGGGGAGGATATACCGCCGCTAGGGCTCGTGGTGTCGCTGATGGGCAAATTTGGAACTATGCTATCACTGTGGCATTACCTGATTTATTCCATGAAGGCAGTCTAGGCGGCGTGATTATTGGTCGAGAACCCTATCTAGCCAATCTTGATGCTTCAGGAAGGTTGGGGCGTACCCTTCCCACTGACTCCTCCTGGCATTTTGAGGGGTTTTATCGTTATCAGTTGAATGATTATCTTTCCATTACCCCAGGTATCATTTGGATTACCAATCCTAATCAAAGCGATCGACATCAAGACCTCGTAATTGGCACGATCAGAACTACCTTTACATTCTAGTACCCATCCGCTAGACCCCTTAACCACTGCCTCACATCTAAAACTGCCTTGATCAATTTTATCAATTATGGGAAAATTCACAATATCTTAACACTTACCACCTAGCCTAATCGTAGCTCGCCTATTCGTCTCTGAATTACACCAGGTTTATCCAATGTCACCAATTTTTGATGCCATACCCCCAACCTATTCCGACATCATTTTGTGCTACTATCAAAATGCCACCACTAAATTAGAAATTATCCGAATTTCTAATATCCCCGGATGGTACTTTGAACACATTCTCTTTCCCGGAGAACGCTTACTTTTTGAAGCAGTTACCGAAGCGAAACTTGAGATTTATCGAGGCGATCGCATAACGCCAAACCTAGCACAATTAGTCCCCTGTAGACATTTAGCCACTCAAGAAAATCATAAGACAGAACCAGATTTAGTGGTTGGCTTAGGTTAATAAAACCAGCAGCGTCTACGGGTGTCGTAGGAACGTCGGGGCGCGCCTGTGCAGTTAATCACATTTCCTAGGGGAGCATATTGCCAAACCCGCCTCACCCCACCGACAATAAAGTAGGGGCGGGTTCCGCAGTCAATCACATTTCCTAGGGAGCA
>NZ_JARPLC010000051.1:0-31616 GCF_032350395.1 Limnospira sp. PMC 289.06 | reverse complement strand
GCTTTTCTTCCGAGTAATCTGTGATGATTCCTGGTTGCCATAAATCTGGTATTTGGGTGAGAGAATCTGCCAAATCTTTGGCGAAATACAGATAGTAAACCAGCGACCACAACCCATCGTTTTCATTGAGTAAGGATTGAGTCGCTTTAACAAGTTGTGGGATATCAACTTTGGAATGCACTAAACCACGGAGTTTATGTTTAATTTTGCTGTCGGATTGGGATGATTTTGGTGTTGTGATTAAGCGCGAGAGAAGACTATAAATTCCGTCATTAATATTTCGAGTCAGAGATGGCAAGCTGGGGGTGTTCTTTTTGTACTCTGCGAGAATCGATGCCTGCAATTTGTGGCAAGATTCCCAACAGTCATCCGGTTTGGGGGCGGTTTGCATCCACATCAAAAAGTCGGGCAAGAATTTCGGTATGAGTATGGCTTTTAAGGTCAACAGCATAACCATCGTTTCGGAGTATATTTTGTCTTTGTAGGCTTTGGATGCTGCTTGACCATCTAAGAGTTTGTTCCAAAATTTATCATCAACTTTGGGGTTGGCTAAAGCGCTTTCCAAGTTGTTGATGTGTTCGGGTTTGACGCGACCTTTGATGATGGCTTTGATCGCGGTTTTAATCTCCCCTTCCCCAGAGATAAATACGGAATCACGGGGACGACGGGCTAAAACTTCCTTGAAAAGGTCTTGCGCTTCGGAACTGGCGGGATAAATTACTTGGAAATACCAGGGATTTTCTAAGGCAGCAACATTATAAGCCCAAGAATAGTCCTCGCCTTGTTTTTTCGCTCTCTCTTTCGCGATCGCGTTTAATATCAACGGTTGACAGCGTTTTTTAGGGCTAATAACGATGGTTGGTGATGAGTCGTGTAAATATTCTCTAAATTTATCTAATTGAACAGTCTGTGAATCAGGGTTTAAACGGTGTCCGGTTGACGGGGGTTTGTTATCTGGATCGAAGACGGGAAGCTTATCCTTCCATCGCAAAATTGCCTCGATATAGTCCTTTCCCTCACACCAAAAATAGCGGTATAGCGGTAGACTCCGCCCGCGATCGTCCCGTCCCCGGCTGACGACGGCTACCACCGAATATCCCCCGACCTGTCGCCCCACCATCGCCGGTTTCTCTGGGAGGCCCCCTTCTGACAAGGAAAATTCGCCACTGGAAATGGCATTTAATATCTGCTGGGGAATGTCACGGGTACAATTGATGTACTTTCCGGTAAATCCCCCCGATTCCCACCCGCCGCCGGGAGTTCGTTTCACTTCAATTCCGGTACTAAATTCGTGAATGTAGATCATTGTCATGGCTGTGAAAGGATTGAAAATGAGGACATTGGGAAAATCCCATTAGTCGCGATCGAGTTCCGGGTGGCGTTTTCCGGTACAAAGCCAGTAAACGGGGGCGACTAAACCAAAGGGCCGCCAGAGTTTTGGTTTTTTAATCACGGAAGTTGTCCCATCACGCGATCGCCTCAACCGTTTCGAGTTGGGTTCGGGGTACTGTTTCCCCAAAATCCCAAAGGCGGAAGTAGTGAAATACTCCACCCCCACCCGGTTTAATTGGCAATAGCTTTCCAGTTGGGCCGAGAGTTTGGGAAATCTCATGTTTGCCAACTTTTTCGGTTCGTGGCGGTTCACCCACAACTCCGACTGTTCGCACTTAGTCAACACAAAGGCAATCCGTCGATGTTGGTTCTTCAACTCAGCGCGATCGAGTTCCACCACCAGTTTTTCGATCCCCGCGCAATACTCCTTATCCTTGCGGTGCGAGGTTCCATCCACGAGTACCATTAACCCCGTCGCCAAACAGCAATCGTCGAGGTAATCATCCAGCATCGGATCGCCACTTTTATGCACCAAATCCCGGAAAAACTCCCCGCTGTAATCCTTACAACTGACGTTGATTTGCACCATCTTTCCGGACCCCCGCAACCAGGAAAAGCGATCTTTGAGGGTGATGCTGAGGGTGTAGTCCTTCACCGCGTCGATATCGTGGAGGTTGGTGGGTTCGAGTAATAATCCCTGTTCTAGGATGTCTCTGGCTTTGTTTACCAGTTCCTCGCTGTCTTCGCCAAGGGGGGAGACGGTTTGCACGGGATTATCGGGGCTGGCGTTGGGCCAGTAAGCCAGGGATGCCAAATAAGTGGTTTTCCCGGAACTGCGATCGCCGATAATTCGCACCGCCGACTCTCCGCCCAAGGTTTTGATGGATAATGATTTCGAGTTGGTTTTGTTGTCAAATAGCATGATCGACTCACTCACTCTTCAAGTTCAGATTTTGCCGGTACTTAACCAACACAACGGTTCAACTAAATTGTAAGGTTGCCACCGGTTTTGCTCCCGTAAAATCGAGACTCGTCCGTCAGTTCCCCCAGCATCCGCCCGGTTGGGGCGAGGGTCAGACCGTCCCAACACGCCGAAGGTTGACATCCCGAAAAACCGCAAGTTTTGGGGAGGAATGTTTTTTTTGAGGGTTGTGAGGGTTTTTTTCAAGTAAATGCCAAATAGGTCGGTTTCCGGGTCGAGTCGTCCCGGCCAAATTTCCCCCCGTTCGCATTTACTCATGGCTACGGCTAGGCGATAGTTATCTAGGCGATCGTGTTCGTCCATAATTTTTACAAATTGCTTGATCAATCGGCTATAAAAACTATCTCGGCTGCTTTCCCACTCCGTAAACAACAGCAAACAACCATCCACGTCCGCCCTAAAACATTCGTCGATAAATTCCTCGAGAATCGGGTCTGGGGAAGGCTGGAGAATTTTATCGAACACTTCCCCGGGGTAGTCGCGAACTGTGAGTTGGATATCGATTTTGGGTTTGAGGAATCCCGGTTTCACTTCGATTTTAAAGGAGTAGTCGGGAAGGTCATCGACACTTCTGATGCGATCGCCTAGCACAGTCGGTTCAACCGCTAACCCTTTGCAAATTGTCTGTTCGGCATCTTCGGCGAGCCTGTAAGTCTCGTCGTTCAGGGGTTCGATGCTGTATTGGCTACGGGAACCCTGATACTCAGGAAACTGGCTGAGTCCGGCGAGATAGGTGGTTTTTCCAGATGCCCTGGGGCCGATTACGCAAATGTTGCCCATAGCTGACTCCTTTATTGGTTACTACTAAGATAAGTGCCCAGATAAATCCAAGGAAGTTCCACCAGTTCCCGGCTGTAAATGCTAGTGATGAAACATCTCACCGATAAACCGGAGGTATATTGGTTGAGTTCGGCGATGTGGGATTGTAGGGGACCGAAAAACCTTTTGAAAACGTAGTCGTTGCGTTGCATCCAGTTCATCTCGGCATCCACGGGATGATAAGCTAGTTTTCGGGCTTCTTCTTTCAGGTCGATGCCTCGGATCAGGTCGGCTTTGTTCAGGCACAGAACCAGATGTTTGGCTTGGCGACAGTCTTGGCGGAAAAATTTTACCCACCGCTCGAATCGTTGAATCCATTGTTTGCGGGTGATAAAGTCTTCCTGAATGATGCCATCCCCCTGGCGGATAATTTCCCGGTAGGGGGACAGGATTAGGCACACGCCTTGACTGCTGTGAGCGGTTTTCAAAAATTTTCTCCACTCGTCGGGGTTGTCGTTTTTCCAAGTCGATCGCCATATTTCCCCTGGTGTATCTATCCATTCGGTATAGATGTTTTTGGGTCGGCTGGGCAGGGTCACTTCGATCTCCAGTTGGCGATCGTAGGTAGCCTGGCTGGCATCGGTAGCCATGGTTTTTCCCTCCTGGTCATTATACAGAAGGGCTTTAAGCTGATTGTAAAGGGGATCGGTGACTTTGACGAACTGGCTGCTGGGATGAGCCAGTTCCAGCACTAGGGAAGTTTTGCCCGTATTGCGATCGCCGATATAGATAACGCCCATAGGAAAAGTTCCAATAAAAAGGTCTAAACATGGTGGTCGGGTAAATTGGTTCTGGGTAAGTCGGTTCTGGGTAAGTCGGTTCTGGGTGAGTCTATGGCGAGACTTCCAGTTGGCGATCGCATCCCACCACCTCCGCGCCGCCACTTTGACCCAGAGGCGATCGCCCCTCCCCCCGCGAAAGTTCTAAAAAAGGGTGCTACAAAATGTGGGTTAATAGAATCTACAACCCTTACAGTGAGGCACTTTCACTATATTAAACCTAATGCTTAAAGGCCTAATGGTATCCCCTTATTATCAAACACAAATCTACTGGAATCTATCTTGGGACTGTAAACTTTTCTAAAGGTTATCCTCCGATTGCAGTTATCCTCAGTTAGAGATGGCCATCCGGTGGGCTGATCATCTATCTACCTATCAGGGACAACCGATAAATTTACGCAAATTTAGAAAAATTTAATTGATCAATTACCTCTAATCTCTGTGTAGAAGCCATTTACAGCGGCGATCGCCCCTACTTGGGGGCCCGTTCGATGTGACTAACTGATAGTTCGCCAAGTTTCCGAAATTGCCAGTCTCATGTTGATTGTTTTCAATTACTGATTTTCATACCGGATCTGGCTCAACTTTTACTTGTGAAGCATATTTGGCTCTGGGTTTGGACGAATGAATGACAGGCTAACTATTAAAATTTAGCTTTTATACTCTTCATCAAATACACCCCATACCTGAGCAATTTTTTTCAGGTCTTCGACAATTTTTTGTAATGTTTGTTTGATATCTTCAACACTTTTCGGATCTTTACGGAAACCAGAATGAAGAACATCATTGCGTAAATTAGCCAACTTACAAGGGGGATTATTCCATAATTGATTGATCATCTTACGCTTAGATTCTTCAATCTCTTTATATTGACTGCGGTAAATTGACTCACGCTCTCCCACTTTACCACCACAACAAAGGATTTCCATTTCTTCCCGTGCTTGTTTATCCATTGGATCGAGTTCAAAATTATAACAGAGGAGAGAAGGTAGCCATTCCCGTCCTAGTGATATAGCTTGGACATATAGACCCTTCTTTGCATACCACTCAATCTCAAAAAACTGTTTCTGTAATGCAGCTTTGCCATTGACTTGATAGTTTTTCGGTTCAGCTAAAGCAAATTGACCATACTCACTCACAACACGATTTAATAATAGTTCAAAAGGTGGCACAACTCGTGCTAAGTCTGGTTTACCTTGTTCAATACTTTCCGGTAAAGCTGCGGCGGCGGTCATGACATCCATGGGACGCAATAATTGCAAACCTTGAGAAATTTCTAAAATGCGATCGCCCAATGCTTGAGTATGACCCTCTGCCTCTTGCAACAATTTCGCCAAGTCTTCACCATTCCCAGTTTTCAGAAACTGATCCGTTGCTGTAAGCCAGTCAAACAAGCGGACTACTGGTAAAAGGTCAAAGGTGGGGGTAATGCCATTCTCCTTAGCTTCAAATGCACCATAAAGCAAACCTTCGATGGTAATATTTCGCACCACTCGAAAATAACTAACTGCCAAAAGCGCAACAATTGGCACAGAGCGAAATGAATGAGTAATATCAAAAATTACGCGATCGCCATCTTCCAAACATTCATTAACTTTATTGAAAATTGTCCAGATATCTTCTGGACTATTCCGCTCAGGAATGTTTTTGACTGGGACAATCTCAATATCAGGAAACTTTTGTGCCAATATTTCTTCAAGTTGATGCCAATTTGAGCGATCTTCTTTCTGGTCTCCCCTACCAGGACATTTGGTTTCAACTGTTGGAGTCAAGAAAATATATATTTTCTGGGGCTGATAAAATTCAGCCAAAGCCTCTTGGTAGTATTTTGTGGTCAAATGGATTGACTGAGTAGGATGTTTATATGTGGTAACTTCGTAAGAGTTGAATCCCAGAAAAGAAATGATTTTGGTGATGGCGGTTCTCATGATTAATTAATCCTTTAATAAGTTTCGGTATGACCCATTCCCAATCTTGTCTTAATTCCAGTTCCTGAAAACTCAGAATATTGAACCAACAAATTCGCGACATTGACCAGTAGGGGGTCGGTTTTGTACAATGCCTTTAAGGTGATTTCACCAACAAATCCATTAACTGAGTCTTTCCCAATTCTACATAACTGAGTAGAAATTCGATGACGTTTCAGAGCGATCGCATTTGATAAATAAGTAATCAATTCTCCACTACCCAAATAAATCGGAGCAAAATTATTCCAAGATTGCAGCCAACTCCGAAACATCAGTCCGGGAACTGGAAGGGGGAGCTTTATCGATTTTTGGGCGAAAGCGGTGGGAGTTGTAAACTTGAGGTTAGACTCGAAAATTGGCTCCGGTTCATTAGCTACTAAGGTGGTGTAAAGTTGTTCGTAACTTGTGATATTATCTTGGCGATCGGTAACTTTAAATTTAAATCCTAAAAATTCTAAACCACCAGATAAATCAAGAGATGCGATCGCTTTAGAACTTTTTTCTTGCAAACCAGAAAAGGTTAGCTGATAAAACTCTTCAGGTTGAAATGTAATGAAATCTCCAGCCCCCAAGTACCGTCCCCTGATGCTAGAAAAGCTAGTGTCAGGGATCATATTGAGACCAATTCCTAACCCCAATTGATGATGAAGTTGTTTAACCAACTCCAAGCCGTAAGACCTAGGAAGTGTTATCGGTTCACAAACAGTCAATGTCCAAGTTGAACGAATCAGCATTAATTAATTATCCTCGAAACTTTACCCACCCCGGGACATATTTAATATTGCCTTGAGGATCGACCACAGTACGACGAGATTTGGGAGCTTCAAAGTTGGGAGCTTTTATCCCACAAGTATCTCTAATTTTTGCTCTCAAATCATCTGCAAATAGCCATCCTACGGTTGTTCCGGTCATCCCACTAGCCCAACCTATTCGCAAATGATAAGGGCATCTTTCTGGTTCATAAAAATCTCTAATCGCTGTGAAATCAAGATTTTTACCTTGATGCTTTTGGTTTTTAACCATGCTCCAGTAATCATGTTCTCCATCCCACTGTTCTTGAGCAAAACTTTGGCAAATTTTCAGCAATTCATCAACGGATTTAAAAGGCATTTTCATGCCTCTTTTGTGTTGAAACCAGGATAACATTTCCGTATCTAAGGACAAAGTAAACTTGGTTTTAACATTTCGGACAACTTCTGCATAAATAGAAGCTCTGTATTTAGCATTCTCATTTTCAAAATGACTAGAAACCAGAATTTCAGCTACAACGGGAATGTTAAAAGTAACTTGTCTGTTGTTAATCGTCACTTTTCTTTCAATTAGAGGTTGAGAATCAGTGACTTGAACAGCTCGCATAATATCAGTATTAGGCCCGGTACGCTCTGCCATTGATTTACCCTGATAATTTAATGAGAAATCCGCAAATAAACTATCCATGAATAGCTCATCGTCTGCCCACTTTTGTTGTCTTTTCAAGTGGTCATTATCTAACTGCTGCCTCAGTCGTTCCTCGATCGCACTCACTCGGTTAGAATTAGGAACTCCGTACTGATCAGCATTTTTGAGTAAGTAATAAGCGATCGCTGTTCTAATGGCACCTTTAATTGAGCTGCCGGGAATGTAAAGCTGTCCGAATCCATTACGAATCATGGGCCGTAAATCAGTTACTTTTTCATCAGTCCATTTCCTGTCAATTGCTCCTAGTGGAAAAATAGGATTTCCCAAAATATCTTCAGCATTTTGCCAATTTTTACCAAAAGCTGATTCCAGAATACTGAGAATTTCTTGTCGATGCTCTATCGCACCGATATAATCATGCAATTTTCCTCGATTTGACAACGCTCTAGCCAGAGCTTCTTGATCTGGAAGATAGACTCTTTGACTGGTTTGAACATATTCAAATGGGTTGAGCCGAGACACCGCAGAGCCAATGTGTAAAAGCGGACTCGATAACTGAATTGTTCTAGTTTCATAAACTTGAGGCTTGGAAATATTCAAAGCTGAAACCATGACTATTGTTGTTATAGGATAATAGGCAAGCTAAAACCAATTCCACTCCGATACACTTTATGTAATTTTTGAAATTGGTAGGGAGTTACATCCGCTAATTGTCCGTTAGTAGGCATTGGAAATACCGAGCCTTCGACAAACATTCGCACTTTTTTACGTCGCAGTTGTCGCCCAGAAAAGGGAGAGGAAATCCATCCCCCTCGTTCCAGTATTCCATAACTAGCTCTATCATTATGGACTATATCCGAAATCGGATTTTCCCAAAGCAAACTGATTAAACTGTAGTCGGTTGCTTGAGGACAGTTAAGCAACTTTTTCCATGTATCAGATAGCTCTGACCAAGTGGGTTTAAATTGTCCTGCGCCACTGGAACGCTCACCGCCTAAGCCTTCATCCCCCAATAAATTTAAGGCGGCAAAAAGTCTATTTTCTAAGTCTTTATCGACGTTAACTAAATCTATTAAAAAGTACAATCCACAGGACTTATTAAATTGTACAAAACCAGTATGATAGAAATTAGTCGCCCGAGTTTGTCGGTCGATCGCTACTTTGGGAGTTTTATGGATTTGATAGGCTTGGCTATAGTCAAAAATTCCCGAATTTTTGAGATTACCAGAACTGTTAGCCTGGTTAGTATAATCAATCAATTCGGTGCGATCGGTCCCCGTAAAACCACTACCTTGATACCAGCGTTGCCAAATATCCAGAGGTAAGTAGTGAATTTTTTTGTAAGTCTTGGTAAATTCTAAATCATTTCCTACTGGATACCCGCGCGGAAATTTGAGAGGTTTTGGTAAGTAGTCAATCCTTTTCTGACCATCCTCAGAGTAAATAAATGTTGAGCTGACCCGAAAAGGAGGCGATGATTCAAAAGATTGCAGTAAATCTTCAACGGCATCTTTTCCAAACAACCGAGCATAGGAAATAATCAGCGCACTAAATAATGTATCAGAACGCACCCGTTCGCTCGTTTCTTCAACTCCAATTCCGACTTCACCAAAATGGGTAGAGTGTTGTCCGAAATTCAGGCTAACTCGCTTGTAGTTGCTCATAATCTAGGTTTAACTGCCTGGTAACTGAGATTGAATTTCGCTAAATCTGCTTAAAAATTCAGCCGTATTTTTGAGGGATGGGAAGTTAATAGAAGTACCGCCACCACTGGCAATATTTTCGTATTGTTTGGCATCACGGTACTCAAAATTAAAATTCTCAAATTTCACTTTTCCGTAACCCCTAGAACCATGTCCCCCCAAGGCATCATCTTCTAAAATTGACAGAGCGATCGCTAAGTTTTTGACATCTTTAATCGCCTGATTTTCATCCTCAACGGTATAAACCATTTCAAAAGTAAATTTCGCTCCGGCTGGGACTCGCTCTAATTGTCTGGGGTTAGCCGCTGCTGTCACCCGATCTAATCCATTCTCAAACTTCCACTCAGTCATATACAACCCAGTGTCAATGTTACGAAGTTGCTCTGCTGATTCGGGAGTTAAATGGCAATCCCGAACAATCAAGCGAGCCGGACAATTTCTGCCTTTAATCTTCGTATGAGATACACCATTAATGGTTTTATTTCCCTGACCACCTAATTCCTGTGACTGAGCAATATCGCTAGGAATCCAACACTTAGAACCACCAGTGGAGCCAAAGAGACGGCTAACTTCACAGGTTTTTGCGCCTTCATATTCAACATACTGATCCGCTTGAATCTCTGTATAGCCACTCTCTAGATCATCACTTTCATAACGGTATGTTCCGCTTCCTCCCCCTCGATTTAAAGGTTTATTAAGCCATCTTTCTAAAATGGCTCGAAGTTTACCTTTAATCGAAGAACCAGGCAAATATGGATATTGACTCACCGGATCGCGAATCACAGGTTTATCCAGTCCTCCAATTTCCAATGTTTCTCCGCCACCACCGATATGCAGTCCCGTTTCAACAATCAGAGTTCCCGTAATTTTTAACTTTCCAACTAGGGGGGTTTGAGGTCTTTCAATAACTGTCATTATTTTCCTCCTTCGGCTTTATGATAAGCAATAATGGACTCGATTAATTGAACTAAGCGTTCAAAATCTTCTAAAGAATGTACATGATCGATAGCAGCAGACATAACATCACTCAAAGGTTTGGCTGCCTCTTGTCTGGCTGCTGCATAAGCTAACTTGGGTTTGAGAAGTACAATTTCCGGTTCAATTTCGGCAAAAAGCTGATTCTGATTTGCTTCAGTTTGAGCCAGTTTGGCTTTCAAACGATTAATGGCATCCAAAAACTTGCGGATCTGATTGGTCTCTAACCTCTTGTTTTTGAGATAAGGCCCGAAAATCTCAGCGTGTTTAACCAGATCTCGAATTGGGTAATCTTTGAGAGTCCCATTTTTCTTGTCCTGTTTCAACTTGTGAATAGCTTTAATTATCTCTCGATCCGGAGTTGGGGATGATGCTGATTGAGGTGTTGAATTGTGTCTCGGTTGATTGGGAGTCATAATAATTTCCGGTTTTTATATGAGAAGCAAGGTCTGACTAAGAAGGCGGGTTTTTATTCACTGTTAATTGAAGAACGGTTAAGCATCTCTAGCCAGGTAGCGATCGCTCGAAAGTAGGGGGCATTATAGGGGTTTTTTAGAGAAGTACGAATTGGTTCAAAATTAGGATGATTACGAACATGATTTGGTAGCCTTGCTAAAGTATAAGCAATTTTGGGCAAGTGCAGGAAGTAACGGACATCCCACTGATACTCCTGGGGTTTTCTGGCAGCTTCTTTTATCATTTTATCCTGAAGTTCTGCTGTTGCCAAGAGATTCCTTATAAAACTTCGAGAATAATTGATTTCCAGAGATTGATGCAATTGTTTAACAAATGGCATAACTCCCCAAAGACTCGGTGATATTTCGTTAGCAAGATAAGTTTGCAATTCCTTCGTTTTCAAGTAATTATGAGGACTCCGTGGCATATTTGGCAAATTTGTTAGTTCAGTTCCCAACCACTCATCCCATTTAAATACACTACCAAATAATCCCAAGCTGTCTCGACCATTTGCTTTAGCTTTATCTTCTGCTTGTCCAGATTCTTCTGCGGCTTGGTAGAGAGGAAATTTAGCAACTGACAAGCTAATACCACCAGAAAGGGTGATGTCTGGGTGATGCCCTGTATAAGCGCGAAAGCACTGATAAACATCAAAAGCAAATTCCACAACTTCATGCCATGCACCACTCACAAATAAATCATCTCCTCCAGCATAAATAAATAGTAAATTTTGGCGTTCTCCGGTTAGTCTCTGAAACACTGTATTATGTAAATTTTCCTGACGAAATTGAGCCAGACTATTCAAATAAACTTTGAAAAAATAACTCATTTGGCGCGATAAGCCAGCTAACCGAGGTAAGGTTTGATCATTTCCTAAACCTTTGGCAAAAATCTGCCCTAATTTGTCTACATCCATTCGCAAATAACCAACTCTGGGAATACAACCGTCTTTTTTAGCCATATCTGCCATTTCATTGGCTGTCATTGTTCCATATTCTTCCTGGCTATTTTGAGCATAGTTGCCGAGTAATAAAGAAACGGAGTGACAATTTTTATAGTCGGCAACTGTCCAATTGTTTACCCAAAAAACAGTTTCCGATTCTTGTAAATTTTGAACTTGCTGCTTTCCTCGAAATAAGTGATAATATATACTCTGTCCTGGTAACTTAATGTGCAAGCTATCTAAGGATTTTGCCATACTATTGCGAACTGGCGATCGCACGATCGCATCTACTTTAAAAAGTTCACTTCCCAGGCGAAACATCTGCCGACAAGTCGGACAAGCTAACACCGAATCTGCTTCTTGATGGTTAAGCGGTTGTAAGTTTTCCTCATCATCTCGATGGCAAACCCGACAAGGTTCATAGGTTTCCTTAATCCCTAATAAATTATCCAAATGATGATCGAATTTCCGAGCTTTTTGCAGAGCCAATTTTTGAGTAATAGTTGCCCATTGTTGAGCAAATTTAGCCGTTCCAATTTCCTCGATATTAAAATTTTGAGACCCTAGACTTAAAAATACTTTGCCTTGAAATTCATCAATTAGCCATTCATTGAAAATATCTCGTATGGGTTCAACTAAATTTTCATTATTCTGTTCGGGAGCTAATAAATATAAATTGCCACCGCCAACATAAATAATATTAGTCCGAGGTATATTTAATTTCATTAGCAGTTGTTGAGCCACTTCTTCCGTCACTAATTCCAGATAAAAACTTCTAGCTCTCAGTGATTTTAAGGCTCCGTCAGATGAAATTGTATAGATAAAGTCTTGAATTCCAGACAAATCACCCGCTATTAAGCTAATCTTTGATGCTTGATAATCATGTGATAAAATCGCGGCGATCGCAGCAGTTGATTTGACCAAATCATAAAAAGCTACATTTTCAACTCCTAATGATAAACAGGACCCAAACTTTTCTAAAAGCAAGGTTAATAGTGATAAGTTGTCCCAATCTTCTGGTCTTAAATAGGCGATCGCTTCTCTAATGTTTTGTTGCAAAACATCAATTTGTTCGGCTTTAACTGGTTCATTTGTAGGATAAGGAATTCTAGGGTTGCTATCCTCAATGGCGATAGCGGGTACATAATGCCGATGAGATTGTGGCTGTGATAGATTCACCGCATCAAACAAGAGGTGTAAGGGTTGAATCTGGCTTGTCTCTGTCCAAGATAACAATTGTTTGGCTCTAGCGATCGCCCGATTCTCTTCTGGGACATTAAAATTATCAGGCCATTTGGCTTGTGCCCAATTTGCTAGATGCCAAACTGCTTCTCTAATTACCTGTAGAGCTATTATATTTGGGGCTGTAGAATTAACCATATCTCAATCGTGAAACTTAGTAAAACTTAACTGTATATTGCTCAAAATACAAAGCATGAAAGAAAACGCGATCGCATCCCACCACCTCCGCGCCGCCACCTTGACCCAGAGGCGATCGCCCCTCCCCTCGCGAAAGTTCTAAAAAAGGCTGCTACAAAATGTGGGTTAATATAACTATAACCCTTGCCGTGAGACACTCCCACCATCTTAAACCTAATGCTTAAACACCATAGGCTATTCCCTTATTATTAAACAAAAATGTAGCTTTTGACTGTAAATTTTTCTAAAGGTTATCCTCCCATTTCAGTTATCCTCCCTTAGAGATGGCCATCGTCTAGGGAGATCATCTATCTACCTATCAGCAGCAACCGATAAATTTACGCAAATTTAGAAAAATTTAATTTATCAATTACCTCTAATGTCAGTGTAGAAGCCATTTACAGCGGCGATCGCCCCTACTTGGGGGCCCGTTCAATTCCAGATGTTCAGAAATACTCAACCCTTTTAGTATAACCATCTTTGGAAGGGCCCCCTTCCATAATTATCATCTTCCCTACCAGAATTTAAATATACTCAGCCGGAGACCATAGCGAATTATAGATATTTACTAGACTAATACCGACAAAAACCATATAAATTGATTTTATTTAGATTATCAAAAATTAGTTAGATTCATTAATTGATAGTTATTATAATTGATGTTTGATAATTTGAGGAACTTCAGAAATTACCACATTAATAGGAACCAATCGCCCCACCGTGGTATAATAGCTATTACCCACATTGGTGGTAGTTGACCTTTCGCGGAAACGGTTAATATTCTCAAGGAACCAGTCGCGGGTGGCTGGCATAGGTAATTGGTAAAGCACACGAGGAGTCACGAAGTAGTAAAACACCCAATCTGCTTTTGTGTAAAGAAAACAACCGGGTGTATTGCGTTCCTTGTTGCTGTGAGTTTCCCAAAAAAAATTACCAGTTTTGTGGTAGCGATCGCCCTTAATTTCCACTTGATAGGAGCCAGTTTTAGTTATCCAAATCAAATCAACATCAACCCTTTGATATTCCCGGTTATCTTCCACATTTTCAATAGCCACAGTTTCCGGCAGACCAGATAACCAGCCTTCAATATCTCTGGTGGCTTGTTTAGCCACTTGCATAGATTGATTCATGTTATACATAGATGACTCCTCCTGAAAAATTGTCGTGTTTCTGGTGATTAATTATTGCCATTAGCCAAATTCAGCCCTGTTAAAACCCCTACTAAAATCGTGTTTCATACTCAAACCTCACCTCACTTTCATTGCCAAAATTCGTAGCCCCCCGCAAAAGCAAGCGGTCATTAACCCGATAGTTGAGATTAAACTGGGTAGGCTGGTTCGCCGCCAGAACCCGACTCACCGACACCGACACATTATTAGCAACATCCAAACCCACCTCTAGTCCCAAACCCAAAGCCGTCGAACCCGAACGTTCCTGGGACTGAGACACCCGCGCCGGATAAATGCGAAATTCAGTCAACCCAGTAGCATCAATAACATTCTGTTGAATCTCATTAAACAGTCCCGCACTAGCAATATTTGCCAAAACTAAAGTCGTATCCCCCGTTACCCCTTCAATAGCACTACCTCCTAACAAAGCTAACAGTTGAATTTCCGATCGCGGTGGTGAACTGCGTAACTCCAGAATATCGTTAATTTCAGAAGCCGGACCCTGAGCCAAAGCAGTTACCCTAATAGTGCGTACCGTACCAAATTGAGAAGCCCTAGGTACTTCCATAAGTTCCGTTTCAAAAGCAGAAGTTGAAGCCACAGCCGGAGTCGTTTCCGATACCCTAGTCACCAGTCGCACATCTAAAATCGGGTCAAGTCCATTATCAGGAACAAAAGTAGCCCGTTGAGGATAACCCCGGTCTAACTGAAATCGACTCGTGTACAAATTCACCGCACCTCCCGTCAATTCAATAGTTCCCTGGGGGCGAATACTCTCTAAACTATCTAAATCTCCATTAACTATAATTGTGCCGTGGGCGTTAAAATTCAGCACAGGCGCATCAAAAATAGGCGTAATAGAAGCCGATCGCACTTGAATATGTTCTCCCAAAGTCAACGTAAAATTATTCAAGCTAACCTCTACAGGTCCAGTATTTAGCAGTTCTGGATTATCTCCGTTATCCGTAGCCGGGGGTCGGTCTGCTTCCGGTAAAGTTACAGTCCCATCAAACAACACCACCTCACCACCAATTCCCGGTTTTAAAGCCGTCCCACCAATCACAATTTCTCCCGCCGCTGCTCCCTGATACAATAGGGCTAAATTTAACTTTAAATTTTCCAGAACCATTTTTAAGGGCGAGTCAATATCTGGATCTTCCGGTTTCATCGGTTCAAAAATTGGCAATACCCCATCGATAAAAACCTTTCCCGTCCCAGTATCTCCGAATAATTCTCCTTCCATACCCTTAACCCGCAGGCGATTTCTCAGGAAAGTTGCTGTTCCCGATAAACCCGTAATCGAACTGTTATTACTAGCGAGCCTCAACACCACATCTTCCAGCTTCAACACCCCATCAGGTTCGATCACAATATTCTCAATTGAACCATCATCAGCCTGTTCTAGCACTCCTCGCGCCCGCATTTGTACAAAACCCTGTCCCTCAACCCAAGTCACTTCTGGATTGAGTAAATTAATAATCTTGAATCCCTCATTCAGCATTTCCACCTCAGCGCTGACCAGATTACTTTCTGGTCTCACCTTAGCAAAGGGTAATCTAAAAGGTACTGATGCACGATATTCTATAGGATCTTGTTCCGTGACTAACACCGTTCCACCTAGATTAAACCGGGCGTTATTATAGTTAAAACTACCCCGCGCCTCTTTCAGGGGTTCATCATTAAATAATCCTTCAAGTACCGTAAATTCCCCCGATGCTTGGGGATTATCTAAACTCCCCGCGAACAAAGCCCGCAGGTTTAACTGTCCACTCAAAGCAATATTGGGAATGTCATAAAATTCTTCTATGGTTTCTAAGCGCAAATTCTTAACCCGCAACTGACCCGAAGGTATTTGCTCATCTAAATCTAGTTGTCCCTGAAATCCCACCAATGTCTCGCCGTAACGCACTCTCAACGGTAACATCCGGACTATATTATCCTCGAAACTTGCCTCTAATCCTAACTCATCAATTCTGTACTTACCCCATGTCCAGTCCTCACCATTTATGTCCGCAGTGGCGGTTAAATTGGCTGGGGAACCGCTGATTTTGATTTCAGCATCAAATTTGGCATTTACTTGGTCTAGGGGCGGAAATGGCGAAGCATTCTCCTTCTGTTTGATTTCCCATTGTGCCAATAGGGCGTTAATTTCTGCCCAACGCTGTAGCTGTTGGTTTAGGGTCGCTGTCTCAGATAATCCTACCGCCACGGTTTCTAGGTCCGCTGCAGTGCCGCGTTGGGGTTGTTGGAGACCGTTGGCGATATCACTTAACTCGAACCATTCTAAGGCGGTAAATATATCTTGTAGTCTACCTTGGTTAACCGTGATATTAGCTTGAAATTGGGGTTCTTCCTCGGAGTGGGGAACCTGCGCTATAATAGCGACTAGGTTGGCTTGTCCTGCTATTAAAACCTGGGTTTCTCCTAGGCGAAGTTCCCCGTCATTAAAGCTAAATTGACCACCGCTAAGGTTGAGTTGAGTAATGGTGAAGCTATCGGCTTCTATATGACCTAAACTGGGGTTTTGGACGCTAATTTCACCAGTTGCGCCTATTTGATTAATGTCTAAACTGGCGATATTAGTAATATTTAATATGGCGGCTAAATCACCTCCTAAATAACCATAACCTTCGGCTACTATGGGGTATATTCCTAATTCATCTATGGGGAAATCTTCTAGGGTAATTTGTAGGTTGTTTGGGCTGGGGGTGGTTCCTTTGGCGATCGCATTTCCTCGCTGTACTAAAAATGCAGTAGGTAAAAAGCGATCGTCTAATACTAACTCGATTTTGTCCTGTTGACCTGATAAGGCTAAGTTCACACCGCCGCCACCTAGTCCTACTCTTAAAGTTCCGGTCATTACTCGGTCAAAGCTGAGAGACCGCAGGGCAAAATTTTCTAACCTGACATCACCCTGTAAATTTAACGCGGAAATCGCACCTTTTAACTGACCTTCAAAACTCACATTACCAGCCACAGGTGGCACTTCTCCCGGTAGTATTTCCGAGGGAAGGTTGGCTAACAAGGGTTCCACTAAAGGCGAGTTTAAATCAAAGTTAGATACCCGTAAATTTAGATCGACATTGGCTAAACTGGGAACTCCACTTCCACTAAATTCCAGCTCCAATAAACCGTTAGCACCAAATTGGGGAGTTTCGGCCTGTTCAATGTTCACTTGTCCGTTGTTAAGTCTCGCTATGGCTTCAAAAGGTTGGCGAATTATTGGTAATTCGGTAAGTCTTAGTTTGCTGGTGGCTTCCAGGGTAGCAGGGTTAAATTCTGTCACTGAACCTCTAGCATTTAATTCCGTATCTAACAAACCTCGTAATAACGGCATATTTTCGGCTTGGTTAAGTAATCCCGTCGGTCTGAGGGCGGTTTCGATTCCCGTGAGATTTTCTACTAATTGTGAAAAGCGATTTAAGGCAATGCGATCGCCTATTATATTCGCATTCCAGTTACCTCCTTCAGTCCTCCCAACCCCTTTGATTATCCCATCTCTCCCTAAGTTTAACTGTCCGTCTAAACTAATAGTTAGGGCTTCTGGGGTGATGCTGGCTAGGTTTCCACTAAACCGGGTTTCCCCTTGTAGTTGTGGGTTGTCTAGGTCTAAATTGCGAATTTCTGCCACTACATTCGCCGGTAAATTAGCTAAAGGTAATCCTAAGTTGATTAGGGGATTTAAAGGCAGATTATTACTGATGATCGTTCCCTCAAAGTCCCCCCCATCAATTTCGCCTCTGGCGGTGATTTCTCCACCTAATTGGGGAAGGTTAACTAATCCATTTACACTACCTTTAATCTGATTAAGATTATTCAGATTTCCCCCGGCTATCATCACTCCATTTAAGCTACTGTTTCTTAACTCTGGCGATCGCCTCAAGGTTTCCCTGGTTGCCGGTGGTAAATTCCCCAAATTGCTGGCTACATTTAACCAAGGATTCAATCGCACACTATTCGCCTCCAACTCCAAGTTAAACTCCCCATTTATCAGGCGAGTTTCTCGGAAAGATATCACCCCTCCCATATTCCCAAAATTGATATCACCGATAGCATTAGCTGTGATATTATTCGCTGATAAATTATTCAAGTCTGCCGCCACAACTCCTCTAGTTTGCACGGTTCCATTGCTGAAATCTAGGGTTTGCAGTTCGATAAGAGTTTCTGGCGGTAAGTTTATTAGGGGTAATCCGATATCTATAATTTGCGGTAGATTTAGGTCATTTCCTCTAAAATCTGCCCCCAATTGTCCACCTATTAAACTGAAATCACTGTTGATTTCTCCGTTAGCGATCGTTAGGTTAACATTACCATTGGCGATGATGTCGTTTACGTTCAGTTTATCCAGTTGACCTGTGATGGTCGTGTCTAGGTTTAATTTATCTTGTCTCAGGTCAATTTGTCCGATAATTAGCTGCAACTCTGGGGGTAAGTTGGCTAGAGGTAATCCTAATCTGACCAGAGGATCTAAGCCTAATTCATTCGCGTTCAGCGTGGCTATCCAATTATTATTATCCGCTAGTTGCACATTCGCATTTACTCTCCCCTCTGCTATGGCTATATTCGCAGTTAACTGATTTTTGGTGATTTGACTAGATCCTAAGATCGGGAACGTTCCATTGGGGAGATTAAAGTTAATATCCGCTTGGGGGTGATCTAGGGAACCTGAAACTTTAGCCGTCGCGAACATATCCCCTAATTTAGTATTATTCGGAAGTTCATATAGACTGGCGATCGCATCTAAATATAGACTATCAATATCTACCGTAAATTCTACTGTTGGCTGTAAAAGTGATTCTCCCTGTGATGCCGTCGTCAAAGTGGCGGCGCGAATTAACTCCGTCAGTCCCGTTAATTCAATACTACCATCACCGCTAATTTCTCCCCGGCTTATCGGTTTAATCCTTAAATTGTTAATCGTCAGGCTTGGATCTGCTACTAAATTTAACTGCTGATCCAGTTCTGGATCGATAGCTATGTCTAGGGAAATTTCGCTAAAAATTACCCGATCTATTTGCGTGTCTTCTGTGGTAGCGATCGCTATTTCTAGCTGAGGCTGTTGTAGGTTTCCCGTCAAGTTAATATCAGCCGTAACTTCCCCCGCGACCTGAACTGGTAAAACCAGAGTTTCCCCTAATTCTCGATCCGCCGTTTCTAATAACGTCGCCAAAGTAACAGGGAGCAAATTTGCCTGTAAATCGAATTCCGTTTGTAACAAGTCAAATTCTGCATTAGTTCTGATTGTCCCTCCGCTCGTTACTCCTAAATCACCCCAAGCTATTTCTAGGGTCTCCACAGTCGCCTCTGTCTCCTCAAACCCCAAATTAGCATTGGTGATCGTCACCGGTTCCGAAAGGGTTGCTAAAATGGCTTGTACTTCCCTAAGTTGCAGATTTCCCCAAATACCAGTCGGCTGAAAATTCGCCAATTTTACCCTTAATTGGGCATCCGCTTCTCCCTCGCCTAAAATTATACCGGGGGTATTGACTAATAATCCTAATTGTGGTAAATTAAGACTATTAGCTGTGATAGTGGTATCGAAATCTCCAGCAGATAAAATACCATCCGCTCTAACCTGTATGTTCCCGCCTCGGTGAAACTCACCTGTGAGGTGGGTTCTGATGCGATCGTTCTGGTCACTGATATCTAAAATCAGGCGATCGACATTGAGGGCGATCGGGTCTTCTCTCACCTCAGCCGTCAGCAGAGTTTGAGGCATGAGTTTAACATTAGCATTCTCAATGGTAATAGAGCCAATTTCCACATCCACAGGACTTTCATCCCCCGGCGCTATCTCAGTCCTAATCCAATTTCCGAGTTCGTCTTGTTCAAGATAAACTTGGGGATTGATCACCCGTAAATTTAAGCCGACAGTTGGCGTTAATAGTGATATAATGGAAATGCTGGCTTCGATCGCTTCAAGTGAGGCGGTATTGGGATCAGTATCTGTGGGAGGAATCACAGACCGTCCAAAACGAACACTAATAATCCCAAAGCGTTCAACAGGTCCGACTTCTACAGGTCTATCGAGAGTCCCCTCTAAGGCTGTAGCGATGGTAGAGGCTAAACGGTAATGTATAAACCAGCTTACACCACCAGCGATCGTCACAGAAGTAAGACCTAAGCCAACACTTCCCCAAATAAGCCAACGCCGCCAACGTTTGACCGACCTTGGGTTGTCTTCTGGGTCTGGTAATGGGGTATGGATCATGTTTCTCAATCTGCGTGATTTAACGGAAGTCCTTATCCAGAAAGGGTAGCTTATCACAGCCTAACTGGAGTGTATAAATTTTCCGGGGTTAGACCCTCGTTAACCCCACTCTCGGCCATAATTTCTCGTCCTACCCCCATAATTGCAACATTTCGACAGATTAAAACAACACAAAAATATAAAAACTTTGTGAAATTTCCGTGCTTAGATAAATAATCAGAGGTAGCCGGAGTTACTTTTTCATGAACGTCAGCCATCTTTTAAGACTTTACGAACAAGGCGAAACCGACTTTACAGGAGTCGATCTCAGTGGCGTAGACTTGACAGGGGTCATTCTCATAGGTGTTAACCTA
Organism: Limnospira sp. PMC 289.06; assembly: GCF_032350395.1. NCBI lineage: Bacteria > Bacillati > Cyanobacteriota > Cyanophyceae > Oscillatoriales > Sirenicapillariaceae > Limnospira > Limnospira sp. PMC 289.06. The sequence continues at coordinate 11,110 of NZ_JARPLC010000051.1, read as the reverse complement.
TCGAGAAGTAACCTGACGGGTGCTAACCTGACTCGCTCATTTTTAAGTCGTGTTAAGTTCAATGGTGCAAATTTACACCGTGCCAACCTGAGTTTTGCTAAAATGAACGAAGCCAAGCTGGTGGAGGCTGAGTTAACCAAAGCCAATCTCAACGGTACTTTTTTAGTCAAAGCTAAATTACCTGGTGTCCAACTCAGTGGCGCAAGTTTGGCGGGTGCTAATTTGCGTGGCGCTAGTCTCCCCAATTCTAACTTATGTGGTGCTAACCTGCAATTTGCTAATCTGCGGGGGGCTAATTTGACTGGCAGTGATTTGAGATATACTAATCTCAATGGTGTGCGACTCAGTGGCGCTAAGTTATTTGGAACCAGGCTCACTGATGTTAACTTGCAAAATGCTTATATGAATGGTGTTAATTTGAGTCGCCTAGATTTGAATGGTGTTAACTTGAGTAACGCTAGGCTTTGTGGTTCTAATTTGACCGGAACTAACTTGATTAGGGCTAATCTCAGTTCTGCTAAACTCCTAGGTTCCCAGTTAGAAAATGCCGATTTAAGAGGCGCTAATTTAGAAAATGCTTGCTTGAGTTATGCTGATCTGAATGGTTCTAAATTGTCGGGGGCTAATTTCCGAAATGCTGATTTGCGCGAGGCTAAATTACTGGGAGTCGAGGTAAAAGAGGCTAATTTCTGTGAGGCAATTTTACCGTTGTCTTTTCGCTTATATCTGGATTTAGAAAATTTCTGCTGTTTAACACTTTCTCAATCTCAAGTTTAGATGTTTGTGGTATAATTGATATGGTGGCTCAATATGGTATAGTATTAGTAACGGCAAGTTCCCGGACGGAAGCAGAGGCGATCGCCCATACTTTAGTCGAGGGAAAACTAGCCGCCTGTGTGGGTTTAATGCCCATCCATTCAGTTTACACCTGGAAAGGTGAGATCTGCTCATCCGATGAGTGGCAATTAATTATTAAAACTGACCTGAATCAGTTTGACGCTTTGGCTGCTAAGGTCGCCGAGGTTCATTCCTATGAAGTGCCGGAAATTATTGCCTTACCAATTGTCGCAGGTTCCCCCTCTTATTTACAATGGATTTCACAACAACTAGACCCCACATGACAGGGGCGAAATATTTACGCCCCTACCTAGTGGTTGAAAATTACTTTAAACTAATTGTCTAAAGGCTCAATACCAGCCTGGCGCAGTTGTTCCATGAAACGTTCAGCCCGTTGTCGTTCAGCATCAGCCCGTTGTCGTTCAGCTTCCACCCGTTGGCTTTCAACTTCAGCCCGTTGGCTTTCAGCTTCCACCCGTTGGCGTTCTTGGGCGACCAATTCAATACCCCAAAGCAGCAACTCTCCGGCTTCATTCCACCAGCGCAACCAGTAACCGTTACGGTTTTCGCGGGTTCCTTCCCAAACCCCTAAAAACAGTTCCATGGGAGCGATCGCATATCGTCCATCATCTAGTGGTTCTTGTATTTGATAGAATCCCTGTTCATCAAGGCGATAAAGTTCTAACTTACCAGTTTTGGGGTCAAAAATAGCATAGTAAGGGACCTCTAACACCCGTTCATAAAAGAACCATTTTCCTGGGGGATAGGTAGGCTTAATCGAATATTCCCCTCCGTCAGTATCAGAGAGAAATTCCATAACTATAATCGGACGCGCACCCTGCAACTCAGGAGTATAGCTGCGTTCAACCTGCGATCGCTCAACCCGAATTTCTGGAATAAACGCCCAGTCTGGGGCTTTCACCACAATTTTACCGTTGAGGGTGGCACAGATCCCATAATTGGTGGGCGTGATACTCAATGGGCTCAGTTTACCAGCCACAGCTAGACTATCAGTCAGGGCTACAGCTAAAGCCGGTTGATTAATATTGTCCACAGGATCGTCCGGTAGAATAAAATCATCGGGAAGTTTTTCCCAAGTAATCTCCAAGTCAACAATCCGGAGAGCCATAATACATTAGGGATGATTAACAATTATTGTTATTATAGCGATCGCCCCCACGAAAAATTCGCCGCCAAATGTTAGACATCAAGAGTTAACCATTGGGTCAAAAACTCCGAATATCTAACCGCTGGCAGCGACTGTCAATCCCAATTAAGTAAGGATTAGATCCTATTAGCGCTGACGGTAAGGAACCATGGTGTCAAAATTGATGCTACCAAGGGCAACGCGAGTTACTGTGTTGGCAGGACGAGAAACCTGTTTTGCCATAGCCAGGAAGTTGGCGGGATCGCCAGCTTTGGGTTGCTTCTCTTGGGGTACAAAGCGACGTACAGAAGTTTGCCAGATAACTTGGGGGAATCCCAACTGGGTCCGGTGGTATTCATTGTACCGGGGAGTCTTCAGGTTAAAGGGTGTTTCGCCCATATTGCGCTGAGGCAGAATCCGACGACGTTGATAAGGAACTGTATCATATCCGAAGTTATCCAGGTACTCGTCGCTATTGAGTAATTCCTCAATGAAGCCCTTGGGTCCTTTGTTAGCAATCACAATTGACCAAGCGATTTTTTCCCGTTCGTTGTAAACATCCCGGCCGAGAATTCGCTGAACGCACATTTCCGCAAAGCGGTAGTTGCTGTTGGTTTGGTAGTTTCTCTCCAAGAAAGGAGCCGAAGTCGCTAACCCACCAATGAAGTCACGGACGGTGATCTGACCAAACTTGAGTTGGGACTCAAGGAAGGTTTGGCGATTGCTTTTCAGCATTTGATGCTCACTAAAGATTTGCCGATAAGCCGCCCAGATCAGAGCGTCCCACTCAGAACCCGAAGGCATATTTTCAGCCGTATAAATTTGGGGCTGCTCATCACCTGGAACTTCATATCCAGCAACACGAGTATTGAAACTCGTTGTAGTGTAGCTTAATAATGGAAGGGGCACCATTAATCTCCTTATTCTCAAACGTCAGCATTGTTTATCAGTTGTCGCCAATGATCTATCCCAGGATGATTGGGATTTAGCACACTGGCATTAATATACCATGCTTACAGATTAGGGGATTGAGGCGATCGCAGTCTAACTTTTATGAAGCTCTGCAATAATATGTAACATTTTAGCAATCTTCCCCCAAACACTAATAGAGCCACTACCGCCTACCGCCTAGCTTCAACCCTTTTTTTTTGGTAAACTTTTGTAAATATGCTCAAAGCCGCTGGCCCTATGAAAGGAACATTAACCCAAGGATCTGTTACATCTACCCTGATTAACCTCACTCTACCAATGATTTGGGGAGTGTTTGCCATTATTGCCTTTAGCCTAGCAGATACCTACTTCGTCGCTAAGTTGGGAACCCGACAACTAGCCGCGATGAGTTTTACCTTTCCAGTAGTCACCCTATTAGGAAGCGTATCTATGGGACTGGGGATAGGCGCTGCTTCTGTCATTGCTAGGGCTATTGGGGAGGGAGAACGCGATCGCGTCCGCCGCCTCACCACTAACTCTCTCAGTCTCTCTCTGCTTATGGTTAGTGTCTTAATCGTCCTCGGTATCAGCACCATTAACCCCGTGTTTCAAGCCTTGGGAGCCAGTCCTGATATCTTGCCATTTATCCGCGAGTATATGACCATTTGGTATGGGGGTGTCATTTTTCTGGTGGTTCCTATGGTCGGGACTAGCGCTATTCGCGCGGCGGGTAATACCTTCGTTCCTAGTGTGATTATGACTGTCGCTGCTGTCGTTAATATTATCCTTGACCCCATATTTATCTTTGGCTTTGCTACTATACCAGCCATGGGACTGCGGGGAGCCGCGATCGCTACTGTTATCGGTCGCGCTACCACTTTAATCGCTTCCGTCTTCTTCCTGCATTTCCGCGAAAAAATGCTCCTCTGGAAACTTCCCACCCCCAAAGACCTATTGTCCGACTGGCGACAAATTCTTCATGTTGGTATTCCCGCTACCGGAACCAATATGATTACCCCTATTTCTACCGCCGTCGTTACAGGTTTGGTCGCTACAGAGGGGGCCGAAGCCGTCGCTGGTTTTGGTATTGCTACCCGAGTCGAGGCTTTCGCTTTAATTGTGATTATGGCACTCTCTGCTAGTATTGGTCCTTTTGTTGGTCAAAATTGGGGCGCTCAACTTTATCATCGCGTACACACTGCTATCCGACAGTCTTTCCTGTTTTGTATATTTTGGGGAGTCCTATTAACTCTTATTTTGGCTGCTAGTTCTGAACAAATCGCTACCGCTTTTGATCAAAATCCCAATGTAGTCGCGATCGCTGCTAGTTACCTCACCCTCGTTCCCGTTAGTTATGGAACTATGGGTCTCATGTTCATCGCTAGTTCTACTTTTAATGCTTTGGGTAAGCCTTTACCATCTTTGATGATGACTATTACCCGGATGTTATTACTTTATGTTCCTTTGGCTTATTTGGGTAGTCTCTGGTGGGGAGTTAAAGGCATTTTTGCCGCCGCTTGTATTGCTAATTTACTTGTCGGTATTGGCGCTTATTTTTGGACTTGCAAAACTTGGCAATTGCGATCGGCTGATCCAGTTGTCATAGAATAGCTTTTTTTTTAAATGGCCCGGCCGCCCAAGTGAAAAGGGGTTGACAGGGCGGCGCTACTCGGCTATGATAGGAGTATATTAAATAATGGAATTTGAGCAAAAATAATATTTTCGCAAATATTCCAATTATATTATAGTATAGCACGGACTCCCCCAAAAAGATAGGGTTTTCTGAAAAAAAAAGCGCGGGGGCGCGCCGAGAAAAATTTTTTTTTGGCCCAGCCGCTGAGTCCTAAAAATCAATTAACGACCAACTAATTTATCGCGTAAAATGCGAATGCGATCGCGAAATTTAGCCGCCTCCTCAAACTCCAACTGTTGCGCCGCCTCATTCATGCGAACCTCCAACTGTTCAATTAAAGTTGGTATTTCTTCCAGGGGTAAATCATCCACCTGTTGACAAGCGAGATCAATTTGTTGAGAATTTAAGCGTCTGGAGACATCCAAAAACGCCAAAATGGCATTACTGGAACTTTTGACAATAGATTTAGGGATAATCCCATATTTTTGATTATACTCCAACTGAATTGTTCGCCGTCGGTTAGTTTCGGCGATCGCCTTGCTCATGCTGTCCGTCATATTATCAGCATACAAAATCGCCTGACCGCGAACGTGACGCGCCGCCCTCCCAATAGTTTGAATCAGAGACCTTTCCGCGCGCAAAAATCCTTCCTTATCCGCATCCAAAATAGCCACCAGAGACACCTGTGGTAAATCCAAACCTTCCCGCAATAAATTAACCCCAATTAACACATCAAATTCACCTTCTTGTAAAGACTGAATAATCTCAATGCGCTGAATCGACTGTATTTCCGAATGTAGATATCTGACACGAATCCCCCTATCTTGGAAATACTCAGTTAAATCCTCCGCCATTCGCTTAGTTAAAGTCGTCACTAAAACCCGTTCATTTCTGGGGATTCTTTCCTTAATTTCAGCGATTAAATCATCCACCTGTCCTGTAGTCGGACGGACAAATATTTCTGGGTCAACTACCCCGGTTGGTCTAATAACTTGTTCAATAACCTGACCTTGAGATTGTGCAATTTCCCAATCTCCTGGTGTCGCCGAGACTAAAATACACTGTTTAACTTTTTGCCAAAATTCCTCAGATTTCAAAGGTCGATTATCCGCCGCACTAGGGAGACGAAAACCATGTTCAATTAGCACCTTTTTTCTAGCTTGGTCGCCATTATACATAGCCCGAATTTGAGGAACCGTCACATGAGACTCATCGACCACCAATAACCAATCATCAGGAAAATAGTCCACCAAACACTCAGGAGGGGAACCGGGAAGCCTTCCAGCGAGGTGACGAGAGTAGTTTTCCACACCATTACAATATCCCACTTCTCGCAGCATTTCCAAGTCATAGCGAGTGCGTTGATCTAGGCGTTGGGCTTCCCAAAGTTTACCAGCTTTTTCTAACTCGGCTAACTGTTGTTTAAGTTCAGCAGCAATAGCATCACAAGCAGCATCTAACCTATCTCCGGGAGTCACAAAGTGGCGCGCGGGGTATATGTTTAATGTTTCTAAACTCTGTAAGACTTCTCCGGTTACGGGGTCAATATAACGAATTGCATCAATTTCATCCCCGAAAAATTCCACCCTAATTATGCGGTCTTCATAGGCGGGTCCAATTTCTAAGACATCTCCGCGAACTCGGAAGCGTCCGCGAGTGATTTCGGTGTCATTGCGGCTATATTGAATAGAGGCTAGGTCTCGCAAAAGTTGGCGTTGGTCTCGGTCTTCTCCTACCCGTAGGGGAATGGCGGCGTTGAGGTATTCGGTGGGTATTCCTAACCCATAAATACAGCTAATGGAAGCTACGACGATTACATCTCGCCTTTCAAATAATGACCGAGTAGCTGAGTGTCTCAGCATATCAATTTCATCGTTAATTGAGGCTGTTTTTTCTATATAAGTGTCGGAAACGGGAATATAGGCTTCCGGTTGATAATAGTCGTAATAGCTGATAAAGTATTCAACGGCATTGTTAGGGAAAAATTCCCGCAGTTCATTGCAGAGTTGGGCGGCGAGGGTTTTGTTATGGGCGAGGACTAGGGTAGGGCGACCTAATTGGGCTATGGTGGCGGCAATGGTAAAGGTTTTTCCGGTTCCAGTTGCGCCTAATAGGGTGGTTTTAGGATGACCGGATTTGATGCTGTTAATTAATTGGGCGATCGCTAATGGTTGATCTCCTGTAGGTTGAAAGGGTGCTTTTAACTCAAATTTGACCATAGTTCAATTTGATATTATTTCAGATAATATTTGATAGTTGGTTGTGGCGGGAGTTAATTGCTGAACGGAGGGGGAAGGATTAATGATTTAAGCAAGATTCTATAGTTGCCACCACTGAATCCGCCAAAGATTTTAAATCATATCCCCCTTCTAATCCTAACACAATTTTGCTGGTTATTTGGCAGCAATAGTCGGTAAAAACCCCAAAATCTTCCGGCTGTAAGGAAATACTGGCTAAGGGGTCAGCTTGATTGGCATCATATCCAGCACTGACAATTAATAAATCTGGCTGAAAATTTTGTAAAAAAGGGATAACTTTATGTTCAAAAGCTGGCTGGTATAATGCCATGGTACTACCGGGAGACATCGGGATATTTAAAACATTATTATATTGACCTTTTTCTTGGGGGTAGCCAGTTCCGGGATAACAGGGGGACTGATGAAGGGAACAGTAAGCCATTTGGGGGTGATTTTCGACCAGGCTTTGGGTTCCGTTACCGTGGTGAACGTCCCAATCAAGAATAGCAACCCGGTTGATACCAGGCTGTTGAATGGCATAATGAGCAGCGATCGCCGCATTAGAAAACAAACAGAACCCCATACCCCGACCCGCTTCGGCATGATGTCCGGGGGGACGGGCTAAAATAAAACTAGGTCTGGCGGTAGTCAAAGTGCGATCGACACCATCTAACCAAGCACTGATCGCCAATAGCGCCACCTGGTAACTCTCCTCAGAAATGGGAGTATCGCCGTCAAGATGGCCGCCGCCAGCACTGGCAATATTTTTAATCCTGTCAATATGGGAGTCGGTGTGAACAGCCTTGAGGACTTGCATAATCAGGCTTTGGCGGTCTTGTACCGGAGTGGGTGACAGCCAAGTTAGTTGGTCACTCCAAGGGGCGGCCCGCAAACCTTGGACGATCGCTTTCAGGCGTTCGGGTCGTTCAGGATGAAATAAACCCGTTTTGTGTTCCAGAAATTCGTCAGAGTAGATAACAGTTAACATTGACCGTGCCGGGGCTAACAATAGGGGACAAAAAGGCAACAGGGCCGAGAGGGATTCCCCTCAAAAATGTGTGAAAACTATGCTATAATTTTATAGCCTAGTCGCGCGTTTTCAAATAATAATCGAAAATCAATTTATTTGATCTGATTATTTCACAAAAAAGCGACAGTTTTTGCAATACTAATGGAGTTTTAAATTCTATGAGCGCTTCCGAATCCCGAATTATCCCAACGGATTTGCGGAACGAGATGCAGCAATCCTATCTCGAATACGCCATGAGCGTCATTGTAGGTCGGGCGCTGCCAGATGCCAGGGATGGGTTTAAACCAGTCCATCGTCGCATCCTGTATGCCATGAATGAACTAGGCCTAATGCCCGATCGCCCCTTTCGGAAGTGCGCCCGGGTGGTAGGGGAGGTTCTGGGTAAATATCACCCCCACGGTGATACAGCCGTTTACGATGCCCTAGTGCGGATGGCTCAGGAATTTTCGATGCGATCGCCCCTAATTCAAGGTCACGGGAACTTTGGGTCCGTCGATAATGACCCCCCCGCCGCCATGCGATACACGGAATGTCGCCTACACTACCTCACCTCCGAAGCCATGTTGCGGGATATCGACTCGGATACCGTAGATTTTGGCGATAACTTTGACGGTTCCCAACAAGAACCCCTAGTGCTTCCGGCCCGCATTCCTCAACTGTTGCTCAACGGTTCCTCCGGTATCGCCGTCGGAATGGCAACTAACATCCCCCCCCATAACCTCAATGAGTTAGTCGATGGCTTAGTCGCGGTAATTCATAATCCCGAAATTACTGACATCGAACTAATGCGCTATATCCCTGGTCCTGACTTCCCCACCGGGGCGAAAATTCTCGGACGCTCTGGTATTCGGGAAGCCTACACCACCGGACGGGGTTCTATCACCATGCGGGGAGTTGCCCAAATTGAAACCATTGAACACCGAGGACGACCAGACCGCGAAGCTATTATCATCACCGAGTTACCCTACCAAACCAACAAAGCCGCTTTAATCGAAAAAATCGCCGAAATGGTGAATGAGAAGCGCCTGGAGGGGATCTCAGATATCCGAGATGAAAGCGATCGTGAAGGGATGCGGATCGTCGTGGAACTCCGACGAGATGCCTATCCTAGGGTGGTTCTCAACAACCTTTATAAACAAACTCCCCTTCAGGCTAACTTCGGCGCTAATATGTTAGCCCTAGTTAACGGAAAACCAGAATTACTTACCCTCAAGCGATATCTCCATGTTTTCCTAGACTTCCGCATCCACACTATCCGGCGGCGTACTGAATATGAAAAACGCAAAGCCGAAGAACGTGATCACCTCCTGCAAGGATTATTAATTGCTCTCGATAATCTGGATGCAATTATTGCCCTAATTCGCCATGCTGCTGATAGCCCTACAGCCAAACAAGAGCTAATCGAAAGGTTCGGACTTTCTGAACCACAAGCTGATGCGATTTTACAAATGCAACTGCGACGTTTAACCGCCTTGGAAGCTCAGAAAATTGACCAAGAACATCAAGAACTTTTGGAGAAAATTGCTGACCTCAACGATATTTTAAATCGCCGAGAACGGATTTTAGAAATTGTTGAGCAGGAAGCAATACAAATTAAAGAACGTCACGGCACACCCCGGCGGACGGAAATTGAACTCGAAGAAAGTGAGCTGGAAGATACGGATTTAATTGCCAATGAAAAGGCGATTATTCTCCTCACTGAACAAGGCTACATTAAACGGATGCCAGTTAATACTTTTGAGGCTCAAAATCGCGCGACTCGCGGTAAATCTGGTACCAAAATGAAGGAGGATGATGGGGTTAAACATTTCTTGAGTTGTCGCGACCATGACAGTATTCTATTCTTTACTGAACGGGGGGTAGCTTACTGTTTAAAAGCCTATCAAATACCTATCGGGTCTCGCATCGCTAGGGGGGTGCCGATTGTGCAAATGTTGCCAATTCCTCGGGATGAGAAAATTACCTCTTTGGTGGCGGTTGGGGAATTTACCAACGATGAATATTTGGTGATGCTAACTAAGGGTGGTTATATCAAAAAAACTGCCCTTTCCGCTTTTAGCAATATCCGTTCTAATGGATTAATTGCCATTTCCTTAAATGAGGGAGATGAGTTGCGCTGGGTACGCAGTGCTAGGGTGGATGATAGCATTATTATCGGTTCTCGCCTAGGTATGGCTATTCATTTCCACACTGATGATAAACAATTACGACCCCTCGGTCGCGCTACCCGTGGGGTTAAATCTATGAAACTCAAACCAAATGATGAACTCATTGGTATGGATATTCTCCCTAGTTTTATTGTGGCTACTATTCCTCAATTGGGGGGTGAAGAACCGGAAATAGAAGAGGAGGAAAATACTACTGCGGTTGAAGATGTGGAAGATATGGATTCCTCGGAAGAACTAGCTACTACTGAGGTTGAACCTGATGGGGTTTCGATTTTGGTGATTACTACTAGGGGTTATGGAAAACGGGTTCCTGTGTCTCAATTCCGCTTACAAAATCGCGCCGGAAAAGGAATTATTGCTACTAAGTTTAAACCCCATTTATCTGGTGATTGTGTGGTAGCGCTTCAGGTGGTACATAATACTGATGAATTGATGTTAATTACCAGCCGGGGAATTATTATTCGTCAGGTGATTAGTGCTATTTCTCGACAGTCCCGCAATGCTACCGGAGTGCGGGTACAACGCTTGGATAAGGAAGATGCGATCGCTGCTGTCGCTTTAGTCCCTTTATCTGGTGAAGGGGACGATACCGAAGTTGATATTGACCCTGATACTGAGGTTGAATTTGAACAAGTTAATAACTGAACCCTGACAACCTAAAAACCCTACTACCCCCCCCATTTCCCGCTAATAAGGTTAGGGGGGATTTTTTTATGTATCAATTCAATATATCAATTTCGAGGTTTCTACAGTCCATGAGCCTCAAAAAGTTGCACAAATCGGATAGAAAAATCTGGCAGTATAGGTTATAATCAGATCAGAAACCCAAGTAGTGCCCTTTCACATCGATATAACCAAAGTCATGGCAGCTTTATTCTGCCTGATTTTGGCTATATTTAATACATTTACTTAGGTTTGTAAAAACTAACTACTCTCCGGTTAATTGGCTTTTGTTGGGTTTCACACAACCTACTCTCTGTGGGCTTTTGTTGGGTTTCACCCAACCTACTCTCTGTGGGCTTTTGTTGGGTTTCACACAACCTACTCTCTGTGGGCTTTTGTTGGGTTTCACCCAACCTACTCTCTGTGGGCTTTTGTTGGGTTTCACACAACCTACTCTCCGGTTAA
>NZ_JARPLC010000050.1:0-31931 GCF_032350395.1 Limnospira sp. PMC 289.06 | reverse complement strand
ACCGCTATCGCTGTCAGGATAAGGGTTTAAGTTAAATGGTTCTGGATGGTAGTCAACCCGCCAATTATGTCGGTTGGATGAATAACCGGGCTTTACCAGAATTTAATCATGAGCACCCAGATGTGCGCGAATATATTATGGCGATCGCCGAATATTGGATTAACTTTGGTATAGACGGCTGGCGTTTAGACGTTCCTTTTGAAATAGAAACCCCCGGATTTTGGCAAGAATTTCGCAGTCGCGTCAAAGCCTGTAACCCAGAAGCCTATATCGTCGGAGAAGTGTGGACAGATGCCCGTCAGTGGCTCGATGGCAGCCAATTTGATGGAGTTATGAACTATCTATTTACCGGACCTACCATCGCCTTTACAGCCCAATCCAGAGTCCGTAGAGAATTAGTAGAAGCCCCTTCTTATTATCCCTATCCCCCCCTTTCCGCTGCCGAATATAGCCAGAAAATTCAGGAACTTCTCGCCCTCTATCCTTGGGAAATTCAACTCACCCAACTTAACCTACTTAATAGCCACGATGTCGCCCGTTTAATCACCATAGTTCAAGAAGATCAAGCCAGCGTTAAACTCGCCACCCTACTATTATTAACCTTCCCGGGCGCTCCCAGTATATATTATGGCGATGAAGTCGGTTTACCCGGAGAATTTGACCCCAATTGTCGTCGTGGTTTCCCACCTCAAGAACAATTGGATTTAGATATCCTAGAATATCATAAACATCTCATCACCCTGCGCCATAAATATCCCGCCCTGAGAATTGGCACTTATCAAGTTCTCCTCGCCCAAGATCTCCTTTATAGTTTTGCCAGAATTTTAACCACCAATTCCCCCGACAATCAGGAAGAATTAATCATCACAGTTAATAGTAGTCTAGAATCTGCTACAATTAATATACCAGTTCCTCAACTCACCACTAAACCTCAAAGAGTTGTCTATGGAAATTGTACCGCTCGCTGGCTTAATTTAGAGGGAGAGAATCATCTGGAACTCATATTACCCCCTCGCAGTGGTTGTATCCTAGCCAACCATTAAAACTCTGCCTGATCAGCCTATTATTACCATGAGTAAACATCAAAACTCCATCCTCAGCGAAATTAAAGACCTCACCAATTCCCTGTATCCCCGTTTAGTAGAAATTCGTCGTCACCTTCATGCACACCCAGAACTTAGCGGTCAAGAATATCAAACCTCTGCATATATAGCGGGGGTATTATCTTCCTGTGGTTTGCACGTTCAAGAAGCCGTAGGAAAAACCGGAGTAGTAGGGGAATTAAAAGGAACTGGTAACAATTATCAATGGTTAGCAATTCGTACTGATATGGATGCCCTCCCTATTCAGGAATTAACTAACCTAGAATATGCCTCTCGTCATCCCGGCGTAATGCACGCTTGTGGGCATGATGTACATACTACCGTAGGGTTAGGTACAGCTATGGTTTTATCACGCCTACAGGACTCGCTACCGGGCGCTGTGCGCTTCTTATTTCAACCGGCTGAGGAAATCGCTAGGGGTTCAACTTGGATGGTAGAAGATGGGGTAATGAATGACGTTATATCTATCTTGGGATTGCACGTTTTTCCGACTATCCCCGCTGGGTGTATTGGTATGAGAGTCGGGGCATTAACAGCGGCGGCGGATGATTTAGAATTGACAATTTTGGGAGAGTCTGGACATGGTGCGCGTCCCCATGAAGCCATTGATGCAATTTGGATTGCCGCCCAAGTAATTACAACTCTACAACAGGCAATTAGTCGCACTCATAACCCCCTGAGACCAGTGGTATTAACTATTGGGCAAATTACTGGCGGACGTGCTTCTAATGTGATTGCGGATCAGGTAAAATTATTGGGAACAGTGCGATCGCTTCATCAATCAACCTATGAAACTTTACCCGCATGGATTGAGAACATAGTAGCTAATGTTTGCCAAACCTATGGCGCTAAGTATCAAATGAACTATCGCCGAGGTGTTCCCAGTGTCCAGAATGATCCAGCCTTAACTCAATTAATCGAAGCCTCCGTTAGGGAAGCCTGGGGAAATGAAAGTTTAGAAATTCTCCCAGAGCCTTCTCTTGGTGCCGAAGATTTTTCGGTGTATTTAAATCATGCACCCGGCGCAATGTTTCGCCTAGGAATCGGACACCGAGACCAGCCCAATTATCCCCTACATCACCCTAAGTTTCAGGTAGATGAATCAGCAATTAAGACCGGAGTAGTTAGCCTAGCTTATTCAGCTTATCAGTTTTGGCAAAAGCGTTGTCAATAACACCATTGCCACCAATTTACCTATGGTCTGTTTTGATTATTCATCCTGGGGTGATGGATGTTCTAGAGCCTGTTTCGCCTGTTTGATTTTCTCAAATAAGGTAGCACGCGATCGCACAGATTTCTCCATAATTAAGCGATCGATGCCATACTTAGCCTTGAGTTGATCTCGAACCTCCTTAGATACAGGTTCAGGCGACCCCTTAAAGTCCTCCGCCGTATATACTGGAAGCCGCGACCCCAAAACTTCAATAGGCATATCAGGAAGTCTAACCAAAAAATAATCCCGTCGCCTGCGAATAGTTTGGGCGCGGTTTTCCATTTCCGTCAGAATTGCCATCACCTGAGACAAATCATGAGATACCATCGCCATTTGTACCTCAACATCTCCCAGGGGAATCTTTAAAGCCTGTGCCCTTTCTAACACATCTGGCGGTAAATGTTCCAAGCTAGGGGGGTTAATCGCCGCCTCCAGATAGGCGAGAGTATTTCTGATACTCTCCTCAACTTCCCTAACCCGTAGAATTTTAGCCTGTTCGGGAGGAACATGATCAACCATATTCTGTAGTTCACTGGTGGCAGTTTCTAATTGAGCGATCGCCTGTTGAATATAGCTATAATCCATATATCAATCTCCATCATCAAGTTCTTGGGTAGACTGCCACCCAGGTTCCCACAGATTACGATCTTTAAGCTGTTTAGCATTCAACCAAAATCTAACTGTCGGGTCACAGGAAGCCACCAACTCCGCAAAAACCAACTGACCCTGATTTTTACGGTTAACCACCTGAAAATGTCGCCATCCCCAAGTTTTTTGGGTAGCCGTCCATTTAGAACCCACCAGATAGGGAAATTTTGTCTTTTTCGGCATTACCAGTCAATATTCTTAATTCCTGATTGTGCCATAAATTTTCACCAGACAACAGCCCACCCACACAGAATATAATTCAACCGTGACCTATCATCCAAGGGCGATCGCACCTACTTTGTTTATATCGGGGAGATGATGGTTGGCGATCGCTTTTCACCAATTTGGGTTCTTTACTTTCTCCCCGTCGCCAACTTAACCCCCTCGAATTCAAATTAATATTGGGCGGCGAAAATATTTTTTCACTTTTATGTTGACATTGAGGACAGGAAACCGGAGTTCCCACCTCCGCCAGAGTCTGCCATTTTTCAAACTCTCCGCAATTAGCACAACGAAATTCATACAGTGGCATTTTCCTCATTCTCCCTATCCTATCTAACTCCCCCCAGTTCCTACTGACTAGGGGTGATAATTACACTACTAAGTTGGCAAAATATTGCGATCAAAAATCTCCGTTGGTATCGCCACCGTACAACAAGCATTCGGAATATCCACAATACCACTAATTCGACCTTCTACCGGGGCTGAACTCAATAGCAAATAAGCCTGTTCTCCCGTAAATCCAAACTTTTGTAAATATGCGATCGCATTCAAACAAGCCCGACGATAGGAAACATGAGCATCCAAATAATACTGTTTCCCAGTAAACTCATCCACCGAAATCCCCTCAAATATCAAATACTCCGAATAGCGAGGTTCTACCGGACCAGGTTTAAAAATCGGATTCACCATTGCATACTTTTCCACCCCCCCTTTAATCAGATCAACATGGAGGTCGATATATCCCGACATTTCAATAGCGCCACAAAACGAAATTTCCCCATCTCCCTGGGAAAAATGAATATCTCCCATAGACAATTTCGCCCCCTCTACATACACCGGAAAATAAATCCGCGACCCCCGCGACAAATTCTTAATATCGCAGTTTCCGCCATGTTCCCGAGGTGGAACCGTCCGCGCCGCTTCCGCCGCCACCCGCTCAAATTCCGACCCAGTTAATGTTCCCAAAACCGCATTTTCTGGGTTTGGTAAAGCCGCCAGAGGTGGAATTTCTGGTTTCCAAACCGGACCCCCTGTTTCTACTAATTCCCTTTCCCGTTTATTCCACTGCATCAACAGTTCATAGGAAGGCGCACAGCCAATTAATCCAGGGTGAGTAATACCCGCAAAACGTACTCCCGGAATATGGCGAGAACTCGTATAAATTCCCTGTAAATCCCAAATAGCTTTAGCTGCATTCGGAAAATGATCAGTTAGAAAACCACCCCCATTTTCCCGCGCAAAAATTCCCGTAAAGCCCCATTCATCTCCCTGTAATGCACCAATATCCAGAATATCTACAACTAAAATATCTCCTGGTTGAGCACCGTTTACATAAATCGGCCCACTGAGAACGTGAACCACACTTAGATCTACATCTCGAACGTCGTCGGGACTATCATTATTTTGGATTTGTCCGTCTGTCCAGTCCTTGCATTCAATCCGAAAAATGTCTCCCGGATTAACAGAAACCACCGCAGGAATGTCTGGATGCCAGCGATTATGTCCCGGCATTTCTTGTTCCGACATTGGTTTAGTTAGATCAACTTTAAATAGTGTTTGCGGCATTTTTTTCCTGATTACCCTTCATCATGATGGTTTTTTAATCAACAAAACTTAATGATTCAATTCTTTTTGAATCTTAGTCTCTCGATGTTAAGACATCTTCACCTATTCCCTAGATAACAAAATGTAATTTTAGATACAAAATATCAATTTATCTGGATACTTTTAATAATGATAATCATTCTCTAAAGCCTCAGAGCCAGCTATCTCAAACCTGCCCAAAGTTAGAGTTTCCTAAATCATGACAATATTGGAGTATAAAAAAAACCAAAAATTTACCGATTTTTTATTGACAAATCCCCCAGCTTGACCTATATTTATAGAGTGGGAATATGTGGCGAAATATATATGGCTTTTGGCTGCCTACTGTTTAAGTTCAACCCCGGCGAGTCATTACCCATACAATCGGGAATTGCAGTTAGCGACATTCCCACAACTGTCCTCAGCAAAAAGGGGGGAATTCATCAATTCCCCCCATATATTTATTTTCCAAGTCATCATTCCCATTTAAGATGATTACCGAGCAAAAACCCCCACCCCGTAATAGCAGGTTGAAGCATTACAGTTAGCCATTGTTACCTCAACCTTAAATCGACCATTCCATTTGGGGTCAACTTCTACCATTGGGTAGTCATCAAGCGCGGTATCAGAGTCAATCAGATTGTTATTTTCATCATAAAGTGATAAGTCTATATCTCGACAATCTTCATCACAAACACCGACCAGAACGTAAGATGAACCTGAATTTAAGTTCAGGTAGAGATAATCCTTTTGGTTATGACCGATATCACCTACATAGGGCTCATGACTAAGCTGATAACTCCCCGAAATTCCTAAAGCCACTCCTGCTTGCGTCAATTGTTGACGCACTTGTTGAACGAAGCGTCTATCTGAAGCAGCACCAGGTAGCCCCAGGGTAATCGCCATAGCAATGCTGATGGCTACAGTGCTGTAACTTGCCACATTACGTGATGGTTTGAATCTTAGTTTCATAGGGACTTGATTAAGTGTATAAGGTAGAGTAACTTGATTATATGCTCTCCCTCCAATTGGAAAGTAAAGACGGTGACTTTTTAATGAAAATTTAATCATTTTGGCTATGGTGAAGTAATCGCCAAACCTACACAGCCCCAGGGTCTTGATGCCAATTATTGACACAGTGATAAAATGCGATCGCTTTTCCCGTAGAACCTCCACCAGTACCCCCAGTTAGGGGAACCCCAAAAATCCCCCCATTTTCCCTTGACAAATCTCCGAACTTGACCTATAGTTAAACAATGGGAATCCGTGGCGGCATATATATGGCTTTTTTGGGGGCTATTTAGATGTCAAAGTCGGAGTAGTTCCGAAACCACCCCGACACCATTAATTAATCAACCAGGAAGTCTACTTAATCAGTTCTAGCCACTTCAAGCCAGACTCCCGACCCCCTCCACAAACTGAAAGATACTAGCATCTTCCAAGTTCAAACTCGTCACACCCTCAATAATACCGACGATTTTATCAGTCTCCCCAATTTGGTAAATAGCAGTAGCATTAGTAAATCCCTGGGGTAAATCCCCCATGCGATAGTTAGTAGCATCACCCAACAAAACCATCACATCTTGATTCATCTCCCAATCAGCCACCACAGTATAACCCTCACCGGGAAGCATCACAAAAGTATCATTTCCCTCTCCCCCATTCAACGTATCAATTCCCTCCGAACCCCCATATAATATATCATTCCCCTTATCACCAAACAACAGAGAATTACCCTCACCCGCCACTAGAGTATCATCACCTTGACCGCCATAGAGAGTATCACCAGAGTTACCACCAAACAGGATATCATCATCCTTATTTCCCAACAAAGCATCACGACCGGAACCCCCAACTAAAGTATCATTTCCCTGACCTCCAAATAGGGTATTATTTCCCTGGCGTGCATCCAGAAAATCATCTCCTTCAAAACCCAGCAAAGTTTCATCAGAATCACTACCCATAATCAAATCATCCCCATCACTACCAAACCACTGATTAGGGAAAGGTTGAGTAATTGAGTTATTAGCAGAAAGTGGCGGCGCTTCCGGTATAGCAGGTATCACCTCACCCACATCAACCAGTAAGTTAATCGGTGTCATCACTGGCGGTTCCGGTTCACTGAAAGTTTCCGTATCCTCAGAAGGCTCAGGAGAACTCACAGAAGCAAAACTCGGAAATTGAATCGGCACAAAAATCGGTTGTTCAAAGACTTCCGGTTCCTCAACAATAGGTTCCGATTCGGTTTCTGGTTCCTCAATAATAGGTTCAGTTTCCGGTTCAGTTTCCGGTTCCTCAACAATAGGTTCCGATTCGTTTTCCGGTTCCTCAACAATAGGTTCGGGTTCGGTTTCTGGTTCCTCAATAATAGGTTCAGTTTCTGGTTCGGTTTCGGGTTCCTCAACAATAGGTTCCGATTCGTTTTCCGGTTCCTCAATAATAGGTTCAGTTTCCGGTTCGTTTTCCGGTTCCTCAATAATAGGTTCCGATTCGTTTTCCGGTTCCTCAACAATAGGTTCAGTTTCCGATTCGTTTTCTGGTTCCTCAACAATAGGTTCTGGTTCTAGTTCGGGTAGCAGTTCAAATGCCCGGATTTCCATAGAATAGTTATAAGCATCAACTTCATCAACACCATATACGTGAACATGATAGGTTCCTGGTTCGAGTTCATTTAGGCTAATCAGATTTTCATTACCAGATTCAATCAGAACCCCTTCGGCATCATACAGGTCTAATTTTCCCCATTCATATATATTAGGATACAAACGCCAAATGTAGATTCTACCACTTAGTACTCCCGGCTGATTTATCTCAAACTTGAACCAGTCAGAATCACCCGAATGAATACTCAGACTAGACAAATCAATACTCGGCTGACCCGGAGAACTCCATTCATTTTCTGATAGGAAACCCAAATCTGTAGCCATTTCAATACTGTCATTGGGTTCAAAATCATCTGGAATCACTGCCATGGGAGGCTCAATGATTAGAGTATAGTCATGATTCGTTACTCCCTCATCTCCATAAACCTGAACATAGTAAGTTCCAGCGTCAAGTTCCTCTAAACTAATCCGTTCCCCATCATCAGTATTGGAAGTGTTAATCAAGACTCCTTCAGCATCATACAGGGCAAAATTCAGATAGTCACTAGAGTAGTAAGAGTGACTAACTGAGACATAATCACCTCTTCGTCCAAACCTATCTATCTCAAACTTAAACCAATCCGAGTCTACAGAGTGAATACTCAAGAGATTCCAGAAATAAGAGGGAGGATCAAATCCATGTGAGAATACAGAAGTCCACCAATCCTTTGACAAAAATCCCAAATCTGTGGCAGTTTCCATACTATCGTTAGGTTCAAACCTGTCTGGGAATGCCTCTAGGGAAGCCCGAATACTGATGCTATATTCAGGGTTAATTGCTCCGTCATTGCCATATACCTGGATATGGTAAGTGCCAGCTTCCAGTCCTTCTAGGCTGATCGAAGTACCACTGGTTGAATCTTCAATCAAGACTCCCTCAGCATCATACAGGGCAAAATCCAGGTTGTAGCCATAGTATGAGGAAGAGATTGAAACATAATCATAGTTTTCTCCAGTCTCAGTCATATTAAATTTCAACCAGTCTGAGTCTCCAGAGTGAATACTCATACCACTCCATGAACTAGGCGGGTATTCCTCCATTCCATACAAGTAATATTCATAAAATAAAAAGTCATTTTTTGGATATAAGCCTAAATCTGTGGCGGTTTCCAGACTATCGTTAGGTTCAAATTCATCTGGTTCATCTTCGGTCATAGTGATATCCCAGGGAACGTTAATAGAGAGACTGTATTCAGGATTAATAACGCCATCATCACCATAGACCTGAACATAGTAAGTTCCAGCTTCTTGTCCATCTAAACTAATTATAGACCCATTATAACCAATGGCAGTTGTTATCAAGACTCCCTCAGCATCATATAGGGACAAATTGATGGGTTCATAAGAGTAGGAGAAACTAATTGATACGGAATTATTCCATCTTCCGGTTTGAGCGATCGCAAACTTAAACCAGTCGGAGTCTTCAGCATGAATACTGAGACCAGACCAGGTATTATCTTCAGATAGCAACCCTAAATCTGTAGCTGTTTCCAGGCTATCATTTTGCTCAAATTCGTCTGGGGTCATCGTGATATCCCAGGGAGCATCGATCTCAAGCATATAGTTAGGGCTAGTGATGCCTTCATCTCCATAAACCTGGACATGGTAAGTGCCGGCTTCTAATCCTTCTAAACTCATCGAACCCTGAGCATCAATACTGTCACTGGAAGTCTCAATCAAGACTCCCTCAGCATCATACAGGGACAAATTTAGGTTTTCATAATCAGACCAAATTGATAAGTAATGATAATCTCTTCCGGTATTGGCGATCGCAAACTTAAACCAATCTAAGTCTCCATCATGAAGACTGAGGTTACCCCAAACATTCAATTCAGATAGCAACCCTAAATCTGTAGCGGTTTCCCGGCTATCATTGGGTTCAAATTCATCTATTAGAATGATATTGTTGACAGTTTCATTAGGCATTTTAATTTCTCCATGAAACGAAATGTATTGAATACCTATTCATCCCCTCAATCAAAGTGATGGGGAGATTAGGGAAATCGGACATGACAAACCAGACTCAAGATTTCCTTAAACTCCCACCTTGAGTCACGTTTTTTTATATAGATTCAACCCTTGGTTTCTTTGCTGTTAGCCTGAGATGTGGGAGGTATTGATTCACCCCCACCCATAACCCAAGAGGGTTCCGACTTCGATCGCTGTTTCTCTACTTGTCTCTCAAAAGCACGCCGTCTACCAAATTGGTTTGATTATCAGTAGATTAGCTTGATTATATCCTATCTATCGAGTTGGGAAGTTATCCGGTGAATTTTTAAGGAAAATTTAATCATTTTGGCTATGGTAAAGTCATGGGAAAATATATCCTGTCTCAGGGTGCGGCTCTCAATTATTGACACAGTGATAAAATGCGATCGCCTTTGCCGGTAGACCCGCCACCAGTACCCCCACTTAGGAACACAAAAAAAATCCCCAAATTTCGCCGATTTTTCCTTGACAAATCCCCCTAACTTGACCTATAGTAAAAGAATGGGAATCCGTGCCGACATATATAGGGTATTTTAGGGAGTTTGTCGGTGTGTCGTAAGGAAGACTGAAAAGGTTTGTGAACAGTGTTTAAAGGTCGATCGCCTTGAGAAGAAGGGGACAAGGGTACAAGGGAAGGGTTAGAGATAGCGATCGCCAGAAAAGAAAAACAAACGGGGTTTGTGGTTGTTGATTTCTAGGTAGTGGTGGGAGAGGGGGCTGGTGCCAGTCACCAAGAAACTCAGTAGCACTCCTGGCGCTATATGTTCCCATGAGTCAATCCCCAAGACAAACTGGGGAGATTTCCTTAAAATAACAGGTAAGGACTAATCTTCAGAGGAGGAGAACCAATCTCATGAGACTTCTACACACAATGCTGCGGGTCGGCAACTTGGATGAGTCACTGAAATTTTACTGTGATATTCTGGGAATGAAACTGCTGCGGCAGAAAGATTATCCAGGGGGAAAGTTTACCCTAGCCTTTGTGGGATATGGGGATGAAGCTGATCATAGTGTCATTGAACTGACCTATAACTGGGGCGTTGATAGCTATAACCTGGGAGACGCTTACGGCCATATTGCCCTCGGTGTGGATGATATTTATAGCACCTGTGAGCAAATTCGGGCAGCAGGGGGTAAAATTAGCCGAGAACCAGGGCCGATGAAACACGGATCAACGGTGATTGCTTTCGTGGAAGACCCAGACGGGTATAAGGTTGAATTGATTCAACTGGGAACCCAGGGCTCGGCTGAGGCAAGCAAACAGTTAGCAGTAAACAGTTAAGATCTGAACGGTTAAGGTGATCGATTGCCCATAGTAGGATAAAATCCTTGGGGCAATCGGCTCTGGTAGTCCCCAGAAAAATACATCGGCAACATCTTCTATTTGAGAGTGATAATTCCCCGTTCCCTATTTGGTGTCAATAAAAATAAGCAATGCAACCGACCGATCCGAGTAAATTTACAGATAAAGCCTGGGAAGCGATAGTAAAATCCCAAGATGTTGCTCGTCGCTTCCAAAATCAGCATTTAGAAGTTGAGCACGTGGCGATCGCCGCCTTAGAACAAAATGGACTCGCTAATAATATATTAGGACGAGCTGGTTTTAACCCCGAACAGGTCCAACAACAATTAGAAGCCTTCACCAAACGACAACCCCGAGTCGGAACTATTGACCATCTGTACCTAGGTCGTGGGTTAGAATTAATGCTAGATACCGCTGAAGCGACGCGGTCCGCATGGCAAGACCGCTACATTGCTGTTGAACACCTGATTATTGCCCTAGCAGAAGATGATCGCGTCGGTCGTAGGATTTTGGGAAATGGAAACCCCACCAGAGCCACACCAGGAAGACCAGGGTTCGATCGCCCTACCAATGACTCCAAAGCTACAGTCCGGGAGAAACTCGAAGAAGCCATTAAATCCATGCGCGGCAGTGCTAAAGTTGACAACCAGAACCCGGAAAACAGTTATGATGCCCTGAGTAAGTATGGGCGAGATTTAACCGAATTGGCTAAATCTGGGAAACTGGACCCAGTGATCGGACGGGATGAAGAAATTCGCCGGGTGGTGAGTTGTCTGTCCAGGCGAACCAAAAATAATCCGGTGTTAATTGGAGAACCGGGAGTCGGTAAAACAGCGATCGCCGAAGGCCTGGCCCAACGCATTGTTAACGGAGATGTGCCAGAGTCCCTAAAAAACCGCCAGTTGATTTCCCTGGATATGGGTAGTTTAATCGCAGGAGCCAAATATAGGGGGGAATTTGAAGAAAGACTGCGATCGGTATTGCGGGAAGTAACCCACTCTGACGGTCAAATAGTCCTATTTATTGACGAACTCCATACCGTGGTGGGGGCCGGAGCCGGTTCTGGAGGTTCGGGAATGGATGCCGGAAACCTGCTTAAACCTATGTTAGCCCGGGGAGAATTGCGCTGTATCGGTGCTTCTACCGTTGATGAATACCGTAAGCATATCGAAAAAGACCCAGCCCTAGAAAGGCGATTTCAACAGGTCTATGTTGATCAACCTAGTCCAGAGAATACAGTATCAATTCTGCGGGGGTTGAAAGACCGTTACGAACGCCATCACGGGGTCAAAATTACGGATTCGGCATTGGTGGCGGCGGCTATGCTGTCAGCCCGATATATTAGCGATCGCTTCCTTCCTGATAAGGCGATCGACCTAGTAGACGAAGCCGCCGCCCAGTTGAAAATGGAAATCACCTCCAAACCCGTAGAGTTAGAACAAATTGAGCGCCGCCTCATGCAGTTGGAGATGGAAAAACTCTCCGTGGAGGGGGAAAGCCCAAGAAGTACACCTCTACGGCCAGGGGAACAAGATCGAAGTGCTGATATCGGTTTAAATCTGCGTATCCAATCCTTACTCGAAGAAATTAACACCCTCAAAGACAAGCAGAAAACTTTATCATCCCAGTGGCAGGGTGAAAAGGAACTCCTCGAAGCTATTAACCGCCTCAAAGAAGAAGAAGAAAAACTGCGGGTGCAAATTGAACAAGCCGAACGTGCCTATGATCTCAATAAAGCAGCCCAGTTAAAATACGGCCGCTTAGAGACCGTTCACCACGACCGAGAGGCGCGGGAGGCAGAATTGTTAAAATTGCAGGCTCAGGGGTCTTCCTTGCTGCGAGAGCAGGTAACAGAAGCCGATATTGCTGCCATTGTCGCTAAATGGACGGGGATTCCCGTTAATCGCCTGTTGGAGTCCGAACGACAAAAATTATTGCAATTGGAATCCCATTTACATCGCCGGGTAATTGGTCAGCAGCAAGCCGTGGAGGCTGTATCTGCCGCTATCCGCCGCGCTAGGGCGGGGATGAAAGACCCCGGACGGCCTATCGGTTCGTTTCTGTTTATGGGACCCACAGGGGTGGGTAAAACTGAGTTGGCTAGGGCTTTGGCGGAGTTCCTCTTTGACAGCGAGGAAGCTATGATTCGCATTGATATGTCGGAATATATGGAAAAACACGCTGTCTCTCGGTTGGTGGGTGCGCCTCCGGGATATGTGGGCTATGACGAAGGCGGACAACTATCAGAAGCGGTCCGCCGCCATCCCTATTCAGTGATTCTATTTGATGAGGTAGAAAAAGCTCATCCTGATGTCTTTAATATCCTGTTACAAGTTTTGGATGATGGTAGAATTACTGACTCCCAAGGACGGTTGGTCGATTTCCGCAATACTGTCATTGTCATGACTAGCAATATTGGCGGTGAGTATATTCTGGGGGTGGCGGGGGATGACTCTCGCTATGGGGAAATGTCTGCTTTGGTTATGCAGGCTTTGCGATCGCATTTCCGACCGGAATTTTTGAATCGGGTAGATGAAATTATCCTCTTCCATACCCTCAGTAAAGCTGAATTGCGCGATATTGTCGCCATTCAAATGCAGCGCCTCCAAAGACTTTTGGCTGATCAAAAAATTGCTCTGGAGTTATCACCTGCTGCTATTGATCATGTGGCTGATGTGGGTTATGATCCTGTTTATGGGGCTAGACCTCTGAAACGGGCGATTCAACGGGAGTTGGAAAATCCGATCGCTAACCTGATTTTAGAGCAGAAGTTTGTCACGGGCGATACTATTGAAATTAACATGAAAGATGGAACACTGACTTTTGATCATCCCTCCAACACGCCAGAAGCCCAATTAAATCAGGGTGAGTTGGCTATGTTACCAGTGGCAGTCAACAACCCAGGTGATGATAATTAAAATCTTTAAGTGTGCCGTCTCTATCTCGAATTGCCAAGGAAGACTCCCGTGGAAAGCCTAGCAGAATAGCGATAGTGTTAATATCCTGCGATAGGAAGTTAATCATGATCCAGTTAACAGTAGCAATTCCTACCTATAATGGGGAAAACCGGTTGCCAGAAGTGCTCGAACAGTTGCGATGTCAAAGGGGGACCGAAAGCATCCGTTGGGAAGTTATGGTCGTGGATAATAATAGTTCCGATGGTACGGCAGCAGTGGTACAGCAGTTTCAGAAGGACTGGCCCCAAGAAGTCCCCCTGCGATATGTGTTAGAAACTCAACAGGGTGCAGCATTTGCGAGGAAGCGATCGGTGTCTGAGTCCCAAGCTGAGTTGATCGGTTTTTTGGATGATGACAATATACCTGAATTAAATTGGGTAGCTGAGGCGGTTAGATTTTCTCAAGAAAACCCAAAGGCGGGAGCATATGGTAGTCAAATTCACGCCATATTTGAGGTGGAACCGCCCCCTAACTTTAATCGAATTAAACCATTTTTAGCCATTACAGAATTAGGGAAAAATCCGAGGCTTTATAATGCTCGAAAAAATCTCTTGCCTCCATCAGCAGGGTTAGTTATTAGGAGAGAGGTTTGGAGTGAATTTGTGCCAGAACAATGTATTTTGAGTGGTAGAGTTGAGGGCAGTATGTTGACCGGAGAAGATCTAGAGGCTTTATCCTATATTCAACGCAAGTCCGACTGGGAAATTTGGTATAATCCCCAAATGCAGGTCGATCATAAAATTCCTAGAAAACGTTTGGAGATTGAGTATTTGATACCCTTCTTTCGGGGAATTGGATTAAGTCGTTACGTCACTCGTACAGCGGGAGTTAAGCCAATTTTAAAGCCTGTTTTAACGACAGCGTACTTGGCAAACGACTTGCGAAAATTGCTGCTTCACGTCCTCCGTTACGGTGTGTCGGATCTGGATGATATTGCTGCTTGTGAACGTGCGTTATTAATGGGGAGTTTAAACAGCTTTTTTTATCTGTGGTATAACGGTTACTTAAAGCTAGAAAAAAACAGCAACTCTGCTAATACTACTGTCAGTGCAGTTGTTCATGAGTAACCAGAATTTGCTCTCAGCTGGCACTACTCCCTAAGCCAACATCTTAACAGTTTCAATACCTCCAATCTAGTATATCTTATGCTAGGACATCTCAAGTCTTCATTTGGTCCCAGTTATCCCACCAGCTAGTACAAACTTTAGTTATGACCCAGGATTCATTTTCTCTCACGGTAGCTATTCCGACCTACAATGGAGCGCAACGCTTACCCGAAGTATTAGAGGCACTTCGTCATCAAAGCCATAGGTCAAAAATTGACTGGGACATTGTGGTTATTGATAATAATAGCACTGATACAACTCATCAAGTGATTCAAGCTTATCAAAGCAACTGGGAGAAACATTATCCCCTCACCTACTATTTTGAACCCAAGCAAGGACCAGCTTTTGCTAGACAACGAGCAATTAAAGAAGCAAAAGGACTTTATATCGCTTTCCTAGATGATGATAATATTCCAGCAACAAACTGGATTTCCTCTATCTATGAATTTAGCCAAAACCACCCCCAAGCGGGAGCATTTGGCGGACAAATTCACGGCGAATATGAAGTAAAACCTCCTGAAAACTTTAAACAAATTGCCGCATTTTTAGCGATTGGCGAACATGGCAATCAACCCTTTCGTTTTGACCCAGATAATTTAAGATTACCACCGACTGCTGGATTAGTGGTTAAAAAACAAGCCTGGCAAGAAGCTGTTCCGAAAACCCCTCAACTTGTTGGGAGTCAGAGGAATATTTTAGCCCGAGGAGACGATTATGAGTTATTGCTTTATCTACACAAACAAGGCTGGGAAATTTGGTATAATCCCCAGATGCACATTAACCATAAAATCCCCGCGTTTCGATTAGAACGCAATTATTTATTATCCTTAGCGCGCGCCTGTGGTTTAGCAACTTTTCAGTTACGGATGATTAATGCTAAAACCATAGATAAGCCAGTGATTTTTGTCAGGACAATTTTGGGAAATCTCCGCCGTATTATTAAGCAACGACTGAAGTATGGAGAACGGCTGAAAAGTGAACTCATTCCAGCCGTTGAAATGGAATTTTATCGGGGTAGTATGATGAGTGTCTTGGTTTGGCTCAACAATGTCTGGAATGCTAAATTCGGGTCTGTAGAAAAGTCAGAGGATCAATAAAATGCCCCAAATATCAATAATTCTTCCTGCCTATAATGCTGAGAAGACGATTAAGGAAACCATTGATTCAGTTATCAATCAGACCTTTAAGGATTTTGAACTCATTATAATTAATGATGGGTCTACTGATAGAACATTAGATATTATTTCCAGTATTGATGACCCGCGTGTTCAAGTATTTTCTTATCCCAATTCAGGGGCTTCTGTTAGTCGAAATCGAGGATTTTCTAAAGCCAGCGCTCAGTATATTGCTTTCTTAGATGCTGACGATTTATGGACCCCTGATAAATTGGAATTACAATATGCAGCACTTGAAGCAGATCCAGAAGCATCTGTAGCCTATAGCTGGACAAATTATATTGATCAATATGGTGAATTTTTATACCCGGGATTTCATCAAAGCTATCAAGGCGATGTTTATTCCATATTATTAGTTAAAAACTTTCTGGAAAATGGTTCTAATCCTTTAATTACCCGTCATGCTTTATCAGCAATTGGAGGTTTTGATGAGTCTTTAAAGGGTGGGCAAGATTGGGATTTATATTTGCGTTTAGCTGCCCAGTATAAATTTGTTTGTATATCTCAAGCGCAAATCTTATACCGCATATCTGAGCATTCGATTTCCTCTAATATTGAGCGTCAAGAATCTTCCTGCTTATCGGTACTTAACAAAGCGTTTAACAATGCTCCCAGCTCCTTAAAAAATCTGAAAAAGGATAGCCTTTCACACTTATACAGTTATCTAACTTTCAAATCACTTGAATCCCCATTAACGCGGAAAAAAGCCAGGATAGGAGCGAGATGTTTTTGGATGTCTATTTACCACGATCCTGGTTTGATCAAACGTCGCTCACGTATGATGGCTATCGTATTTGTGAAAATCATGGTAGGTCTGATGTTACCCAACGGACAGGCTGAACCTTTACTTAAATTCATTAAAGAATTTCAAGGATTTTTACCCACAACTCATAACTCTAAAAATTGATCTCATTAGCTACATGAGTGGTACTGTCAAAATCTACGCGGTTACTATAATTAGAGATCTACAGCACACCTTCCATGGGTCTCGTTTGATAGCCTCATTTGAGAATTATCGCCTGATCATCCCTTTCCTGGGTCTGATTCATGGGTCTGACGCTACCATATATATCGATTGTCCATGATCCATGGTTGATATACGGAAATCCGAATCATCTCATGGGGGTGATCCATGCCCATGATGTCATGCCGATCGCCCAAGATCAGGAAATGATAACTATCTATATGTGAGAAATAACGCCCATGACCGTACTTGAACAGGGAACAATCACGATCCATACTGAAAATATCTTCCCGATCATCAAGAAATCTCTCTACACTGATCATGAGGTATTCTTGCGGGAATTGGTCTCTAATGCGGTAGATGCGATCGCTAAATTAAAAATGGTAGCCCGCACCGGGGAATATTCTGGGGATATCAGCAACCCAGAAATTACCATTGCGATCGACAAAGACGCTAAAACCCTATCTGTTAGTGATACTGGTATCGGTCTCACCGCCGACGAGATCAAAAAATATATTAACCAAGTCGCCTTTTCCAGCGCCGAAGAATTTATCCAAAAATACCAAGCCACTGACGGAGAATCCATCATCGGCCACTTTGGTCTAGGATTTTACTCCTCATTCATGGTAGCCAAACAAGTAGAGATCGACACCCTCTCCTACAAAGAAGGCGCAGAAGCCGTCCATTGGACCTGTGACGGTTCCCCAGAATTCAAATTAGAAGATTCTGCCCGCACTACCCGTGGCACCACCGTCACCCTCACCTTGATGGATGATGAATTAGAGTATCTCGAAACCAGTCGCATTCAGCAACTCATTAAAACCTACTGCGACTTTATGCCCGTCCCCATTATTATGGACGGCGAAACCATCAACCGCCACACAGCGCCCTGGCGTGAGTCTCCCAATAACCTCACCAAAGAAGATTACTTAGACCTTTATCGTTATCTGTATCCCTTCCAAGAAGAACCCCTGCTGTGGGTTCACCTGAACACTGACTATCCCTTCATTGTTAACGGTATTCTCTACTTCCCCAAACTGCGGCCTGATGTTGATGTGACCCAGGGCAATATTAAACTATTTTGTAATCAAGTTTTTGTCAGCGACCACTGCGAGGAAATTATCCCCAAATTCCTGATGCCTTTGCGGGGTGTAATTGATAGCACCGATATTCCTTTGAATATCTCCCGTAGCGCCCTACAAACTAACCGCACTGTCCGCAAAATTGCTGACTATATCGCCAAAAAAGTAGGCGATCGCCTCAAAGAAGTATATCGAGACAATCGCCAAGAATATATCCGTTGTTGGCAGGATGTTGGTACTTTTATCAAGTTCGGTTCCCTCAATGACGATAAATTTAAGAAACAGGTAGAAGAGATTCTCATCTTCCGCAGCACTTATAAACCCCCCACTGAGTCCGGGGAAGCTCAAACCCCAGAAGTACAAGTCCAAAGCGAAGATGGGGATGTTTGGGAAGAAGTGAAAACCGAGAAATCCTTTAGCACTGATGAACAGGGACGCTATTATACTACCCTCAGTGAATACCTAGAACGCAATAAATCCCGCCACGAAAATCGGGTTTTTTACTGCACCGATGAAGCTGCCCAATCTACATACATAGAACTGCACAAAAGTCAAGGTTTAGAAGTGCTATTCCTCGACTCATTTATCGATACCCATTTTATCAGTTTCTTAGAGCGGGAACACTCAGAGGTTAAGTTTTTGCGGGTAGACTCAGAACTTGATGAGACCCTCATTGAAAAAGATAAGCCAGCCGAAATTGTTGACCCCAAAACTAATAAAACCCGCAGCGAACAAATTAAGGAGTTATTTGAGAAGTCCCTCAATAAGCCACGGGTGAATATTCGCACCGAATCCCTAAAATCCGAGGATACCCCGCCCGCCATGGTTTTACTACCGGAAGCCATGCGCCGTTTACAGGATATGACCGCCTTATTGCAACAGCAGAAAGCTGATTTCCCCGAAGACCATATTTTACTGGTAAATACCGCCCACCCTCTCATTCAAAATCTCACTAATTTAAGTCAGGGTAGCATTATTCAAGCAGGCGGTTCTTCCCCCTCGGAAGAGTTGGCAAAAATGATTTGTCACCATGTTTATGACTTAGCATTAATGGCTCAAAAAGGCTTTGATGCTGAGGGAATGAAGGATTTTGTTGAACGTTCTAACCATGTTTTAACTCGGTTAACAGAACGCGCCATGTAAACATTTAGGGGACAATTCACGAATTGTCCCCACCGTCAATTGTCTTGATAGGGGGAATTTGGTTACATATCCTGGTCATGATCACACCGAAAGGTTAAAATCTTTAATAAAGCCGGATTAGATTTAACCAACCCTATGGATACAAAAGCATTTAGACGTTCACTCCAACAGTCAGACACCTACCACCGCAAAGGCTTCGGTCATCAGGAAGAGGTGGCGGGGGTTATGGACAACGCCTACCAAAGTAGCTTAATTCAACAAATTAGACAAAATAACTATATCCTTACCCAGGGTAATGTGACCATCCGGTTAGCAGAGGCTTTCGGCTTCTGCTGGGGGGTTGAAAGGGCTGTGGCTATGGCTTACGAGACTCGCCAACACTTCCCGACTGAAAGAATATGGATCACTAATGAAATTATCCATAATCCCTCAGTTAATCAACATTTGCGGGATATGAATGTTGAGTTTATCCCGGTCAATGACTCGGACAAAGATTTTTCGGTGGTGGGTAGTGGTGATGTGGTCATCCTTCCTGCTTTTGGCGCTAGTGTTCAGGAAATGCAAATCCTGAATGATAAGGGGTGTAAAATTATTGATACTACCTGTCCTTGGGTTTCTAAGGTTTGGAATACGGTAGAAAAACATAAGAAAAAACAGTACACCTCAATTATTCATGGTAAATATAAGCATGAAGAAACTGTGGCTACGAGTTCCTTCGCTGATAAGTATTTGGTGCTGTTGAACTTAGCCGAAGCTGAATATGTGGCTGATTATATCCTTACTGGTGGCAACCGTGAGGAGTTTTTGGCTAGGTTTGCTAATGCTTATTCGGCTAATTTTGACCCAGATCGGGATTTGGAATCTGTCGGTATCGCTAACCAAACTACTATGTTAAAAAGCGAAACTGAACAAATTGGGAAGCTGTTTGAACGGACGATGATGCAAAAATACGGCCCGGCAAATCTCAATGAACATTTCCAAAGTTTCAATACTATCTGTGATGCTACCCAGGAACGTCAGGATGCGATGATTGGGTTATTAGAAGAAAAGCTGGATTTAATGGTAGTGATTGGCGGTTTTAACTCTTCTAATACTACTCACCTGCAAGAGATGGCGATTGAACGGGGTATCCCTTCTTATCATATCGATAGTAGCGATCGCATTCTTGAGGGGAATAAAATTGAACATAAACCCCTTAATAAAGACCTGGAAATTTCTGCACAATGGCTACCAGAAGGAGAAATTATTGTCGGTGTTACCTCTGGTGCATCCACTCCTGACCGCGTGGTGGAAGAGGCAATTCAAAAAATCTTTGCCCACAAAGCCCTAGCGGTGACAGTGTAGTTATCATATCCCCCCTTGGGCATAATTTGCGGATGCTCCGGTAGGTAGAAATGCTGTAAATGTTATGCGATCGCCAAACCGGAGTATAATCAAAAAATACGTTGTTCCTATCATAATTTGGAGGAAATAAAACCATGACTTTGCGATTAGGTGATACCGTCCCTAACTTTACCCAATCCTCTTCAGAAGGAGAGATTAACTTCTATGATTGGGCGGGGGATAGCTGGGTTGTCCTGTTCTCCCATCCAGCGGACTATACCCCTGTTTGTACTACTGAATTAGGCACTGTTGCTAAACTCAAACCAGAGTTTGATAAACGCAATGTTAAAGTAATCGCCCTCAGTGTGGATGATGCGGACTCCCATAAAGGTTGGATTGGTGATATCAACGAGACTCAGCAAACTAATATTAACTACCCGATTTTAGCTGATAGCGATCGCCAAGTATCGGATCTTTACGATATGATTCACCCCAACGCTAACGCATCTTTAACCGTCCGTACTGTTTTCGTCATTGACTCTAACAAAAAGTTACGCCTGACCCTAACTTATCCCCCTAGCACCGGACGTAATTTTAGCGAAATTTTGCGGGTGATTGACTCCTTACAACTCACCGACAACTACAGTGTGGCTACCCCTGCTGATTGGCAAGATGGGGAAGATTGTGTAATTGTTCCCTCCCTCAAAGATCCGGAAGAACTCAAACAGAAATTTCCTAAAGGTTACAAGGAAATTAAGCCCTATTTACGCATGACTCCTCAACCTAATAAGTAGGATATTTAACCTTTGAAAAGTAGGGGATGAGTGGATGGATTTATAATTGCCATAATCTTGATAATCTCTCATCCCCGAATTATCACAAGACCAACATTTAAAAAATTTGCGATGGATATCAAACGTGGCTTTGTAGAAGCTGTAGGAAACACTCCCTTAATCAGATTAAATAGTTTTAGTGATGAGACGGGTTGTGAAATTTTAGGAAAAGCAGAATTTTTAAATCCTGGCGGTTCTGTTAAAGATAGGGCGGCTTTATATATTATCGAAGATGCCGAAAAAAAAGGTTTGCTAAAACCCGGCGGCACAGTGGTAGAAGGTACGGCCGGAAATACAGGTATTGGTCTAGCCCATATTTGTAATGCTAAGGGCTATAAATGCGTGATTGTGATACCTGAAACTCAATCTGTAGAAAAAATGGAAGCCTTGAGAACTTTGGGCGCTGAAGTGCGCGCAGTTCCCGCTGTTCCCTATAAAGACCCTAACAATTATGTGAAATTATCGGGACGTTTGGCGGCGGAAATGGATAATGCCATTTGGGCGAATCAGTTTGATAATTTAGCTAACCGAGAAGCACATTATCAAACCACTGGACCAGAAATTTGGTCTCAAACTGATGGCAAAATTGATGCTTGGGTGGCGGCTACAGGTACGGGGGGAACCTTTGCGGGGGTGTCTCTGTTTTTGAAGGAAAAAAACCCGAATATTAAAACTGTGGTGGCTGACCCAATGGGTAGTGGTTTATACAGTTATGTGAAAACTGGTGAAATTCAACCCCAGGGAAACTCAATTACTGAGGGAATTGGTAATAGTAGGATTACTGCTAATATGCAGGATGTTCCTATTGATGATGCTATACAAGTTGATGACCAGGAGGCGGTGCGCGTGGTTTATCAACTCTTAGAAAAAGATGGGTTATTTATGGGGGGGTCTGTTGGTATTAATGTCGGTGCGGCGATCGCATTAGCTAAACAAATGGGACCCGGACATACCATTGTTACTGTCTTATGTGATGGCGGCGGACGTTATCAATCTAAACTCTACAATAAACAATGGTTGGCTGAACGGGGACTATTACCCGTCAGTTAAAATTTACCCTCATGGGGAATGGGATTAGCTAGTCAGTCCTATTCCCTATCTTTTCACGACTATCAATAAATGTACTTTTGGCGATCGCTATAGTCACCGCTTGGCTGATTTTTGCCCCTTCTGGCGTGAGATTTTCCACTCTATAGATACATTTAGGAATCAGTAAGGTTGAAACTCCCGCCGCCTGTAATGCTGCGGCTTCCGCGACGCTGGGGGTGGCGGTTTTTTGCTGTACTACCATGGAAGGATTGGGAACCTTGACACCCTGCAATTGTTGGGGTGAAAATGTCTGTAAAATCCAGTGGCGATCGCTACATAATTCTACTAACCCTGGTTCATCAGCCTTTCCGTCTATGGTAGCAATCCCAATGATAGCATCTTCCGCTAATTGATGTTCCTGAAATACCTGTTTAATAGCGGTTTCTATCACGGGTTTGGGAGTGTGACGTTGACAACCTATACCTACCCACAAAACCTTCTGAGACGACGACAATTTTTTTAGCCACAGGTTTGTCATTAATTCACAAAAGGGATGATTATATCTACTTAAACCGTCATTTTAGCAAACCTTCATCATGACCAACCTCCGTTAAGTGAAATGACGACGAAAACGGCGATCGTGATAATGGAGTTTTTTCCGATTACACTCCCAGCAGAGGGTCTGTAAATTACTCAGGTCATTACTTCCCCCCCTAGCCAATGCAATAATATGGTCAATAGTTAGCCGCGCCTCTTTATTAGTTTTTCCGCAACTTTGACAAGTAAAATTATCTCGTTCATAAACATATTTACGAACAGCCGGAGGGAAAGGAATGCGGGGTGTTTTACTCATGTTTATTTCCTGGTTTGGGGTTCCTATAGCCAACAATCAACGGGGGGGTTAGCTTCAGCCAGATACCAGCATAACCAACCCCTACAAAACTTTTACTCGCTCATCACCGGACTTTTCTCTGTTGGTGTAAACTCAGCATCAAAGATTTCTGGGGAAGTCTCCTGCTCATCCTCAATATTATATGATGGTTCTGTAAAAGCTGGTTGTTGGTAATTGAAAACCGGATCAAGGTCTGTATCCTTAATAGCAGGTAATTTACCCCGTCCTAAACCCATAGCCACCAAACAATCATTAATCGCTATTACTGAGTTATTATAAGCATCAATTGTCTGCTTAATTTTTTCTTGTAATTGATGATTATGCTCCAGCTTTTCTTCCGCTTCCTGTTCCAAGGTTTTAGCTAGATTAGCTCGTGCTGTCTCGTATTGAGAAAAAATCGTCTGAGATTGATGTTTAGCGCCC
Organism: Limnospira sp. PMC 289.06; assembly: GCF_032350395.1. NCBI lineage: Bacteria > Bacillati > Cyanobacteriota > Cyanophyceae > Oscillatoriales > Sirenicapillariaceae > Limnospira > Limnospira sp. PMC 289.06. The sequence continues at coordinate 8,300 of NZ_JARPLC010000050.1, read as the reverse complement.
ACCTGCAAGTTATCATTGATAGTCAGATTAATCACAGTCCGAAAATGGCGGAGAACTGTTCTTTTAACCTTTTTCTCAAAGTCAATTTTCAGCAGTTGACGAATAGCGGGTTCCGCTTCAACCATCCCTTGATAATCAGCACTATTACAGGCTTCCCGTAACGTTTGACGTAGTTGGAAATGGGGGACTGTTCCCTCTGCATAAAACTCTGGAGTTTCTCGCACATAAGCACCGCATTCGGTGTTAGCCGCACTAATTACAGCATCATGAACTTTACGCTGAAGTTGATTTAAGGTAGCATCAATACCGCCATCATTACCCAACAGACGATATAGGCGATGGTAAAAGTCAGCTTGATGGACTTGTTCAGTTAACTGTTGGAAAAAGTTAGCCACCAAGGTCTCACAGCACTCTACTAGAGTGACTTTTAAATCATCCGATAAGCTATAAAAAGCCTCCGCTAATATGGCTAACAGAGGAACTACAGCACTATTGGGGTGGTTACTTTGAGCGCTTTTGTAGGCTTCACCTACCGAGAATTTTTGAATCAGTGTATCTAAACGCTCAATCATCTTTCTTTGTAAGTTCCGAAAATCTCGATCATAAATAGCATTCTCGTTACTAGCTACAGTTTGATTAAGATGAGCCTTAATATACTGCTCAAATTCGTCACCTATGGTTTTTAAGTCTTGGCTAAGTTGTCGTAATTGTAAATCCTTAATTGCATCGATTTCTTTAGGTTGATTTTCTAAATCCCACCAGTTTTGCAGATAATAAGACCTTAACGAAATGCAGACAGGTCGGAGGTCTTCTGCTAAGGCTTGAAAAAGCTGGGGTCGGCGGTCTTCGGTGAGATAGCGGGTGATATCATCACGAAACTGATCAATCCCACTATCAAGAACTAATTGCTCCATCAAATTATAGCCGTGAGCATTCAGAATTTGTAGATACTTTTCTTGATGGGTTTCCGCATAACCTATGGCTGGAGTAATGGGAAAGCTACTCCGGGAAAGTTGACCAGAAGTGAAAAAGTAGTTATTAAATTCTACTATAAATTTAGGGGTCTCTTCCGCCTCTTGATGAGAAAGATTACCTTTGGCAAAAATTGAATCTAAACCCCAGCGATCGCTACCATGAGTTTGACGGATTAACTCCCCATAAAACCCTAATAATCCACTGGTTTTATAAACGCGATCGCTACTGCTGAATTGAGTATTTAGATGACGGTTTAAACAGTTTTTAAGCTGGTCATCATACCAAGTCGCATCAATATAATTGAATACATAAAAAACGCGATCGCGAATCCCAGAATTATTCTGAATGCGTTCTAATAACTGAGTCTCTTCTGAGGTCAGTTCCCCATTAGCTGCTGTTTTAAATACACAGACCACCGCCGAGGTATCAGAATGCTCAATTTTATCATAAGCAATCTGTGTATCTCGTTGGACAGGTGCATCAATTCCCGGCGTATCAATAATTACATTACCATCTTCTAAGAGGGGATGATGGCAGTAATATTCTATCTTTTTAATAACTGCACTATTTTGACTACGACGAGCATATAAGGAGGCTGAATCAACACCATTATCAGCGAGTTCTCCCATAGATAAAATCGTGTTATTATTGGCGTTGATTTTATCCCGATTCGCTACAAAACCAGCTAACAATTGTTCCAAGGCTTTCGCTCGTTTGGCGCGCTGATTCCGACTTTCCCCCCCCTCTTGTTCATAGAGTGTTTTCGCCGCTTCCTGGAGTCGTTTCGCTTCCTCTATTTCATGAAGATTCCCCGGAGTCGATAACCCCAATGTTTGACAAAGTTCGTGGACTTGCTCCCGAATTTCTACTTCACTTAAAAAGGTCAGCACCACCTTTTCATCTGATGGAGTAGCAGCATATTCAATATAGCAAATAGTACCCGTGGCGTGTCCCTGAGCGCTATACAGCAATTCTCGCCCTAAGAGAGCGTTAATTAGCATCGATTTTCCCGCACTAAAAGCGCCAGCAAATACAATCTCAAATCTTGGAGAAATTGCCTTTTCTAATGACGTTCGGACTGCTGATAAATCCTGCGATCGCAAAGATGATTCCTGCAATAATAGCTTAATTACACTATTGACTTGCTGATCCAAATTCTGGCATTGCGGAATATTCACAGACATGATCTGTACCATCCTTTAATATCTTAAAATCGTCCCCGCTAACTACAGCATCATTTTTAGCTATTCCCGAAAAGATTTTAATTTTTTTGGTCTGACAATTACTAGCCACACCAACACCGACTCCCACCATTGGGGAAGCCTGAATCCAGCCACTGTAGTCAGCCAAGACCCTGACACATTATTCTAGGATAAATAGGAGATTCAGTCAACCCCTTAAAATGGTAGGTTTTCCCCTTCCTAAGCAGTGGCTAGTAGCTTAATTATTCATCATCCGTGTTTATACAGATTGAGATTAATTGAATATGAAAAAAGTGGGGATATTGTTAATTAATCAATAGGAGTAAACCATCACTTTAAATCCAGGATTCCCTGAGTTTTGAGTTTAGGGTTAAAGCGGATTTCCTCCTGTAATCCTCGTTTTTCCAAGGCAGATAAAATATTTGCCTCTACTCTTTTGGCGACCGTTTTAAGCAGTTTATCCTTGCCAATTTCATCAAGACTATCAAACTTAGCCACTTCGTCCGAGGTCATTTGTGGCTTGACATCAATAGGTTGATTCCAGCGATCGCTATATTCAGCATTACCAGGAGGAACCGAACCATTTTCAGCTATCCAACCATCGCGAATTGCCTCTAAAAGGGTCTTACTAGGGCGATTAATAGTTTGTACTTTCAGCCAATAGCACCCTTCTGGTTGACGCACTAAATGCTGTTTTATGCTTTGGAAAACATCACGAGAATAGCCTACATATTGTAAAACCTGTGATTGATTAAAAATGGCATAAACCCCGATTTTTCCGGATAAGGATTCTGGTAATTTTCCGGAATCATCCAGATAGGCAATAAATTCCAGACCACTAAGGGGAATTATCTCAGTTGAGGAAGTCATAATTGATTAATTTTGTGCAAGAAACAACAATACCACCAGCCACCGGGCTAGGGCTATAAACAGAGACATTTAAGCCATTAAACTCGACGATAGATAGCACAGAGGCGACTAGGTTTAAAAATCTTCGCCTGGAACATATAATTAGGCGGAACATTCACAATGATATAATCATCGGAGTGATAATATTCTTCTAGTTCCGGTGGCATTCCTTTGGGGGTATTAATGCTGTAGGGGACAGGTTGAAAGAGCAACTCAGTAAATTCTACCCCATCTCCTTGAGTTTCCTGTCTCATCTGATTGATAAATGTATCACTGGTTAGGAGAGTAAACAGTATGGATTTGGCTGATGGTTCTAGGGTAAAAGAGCCATCAAAATTTTCGATAACTTTTAACTTCATAACTCCCATTCAAGGCTAGTTGAGCAATAACAGGTAATCTTCCCGTTGTTGACTGTATATTCTAAACCACTAGGGGGGATATTCCCAAGGGTATAATTGCCCAAAAACTGGAAAATCTGGAGACGGAAAAGATATAATCTCAAAAATATTGCCTACGTTGCTGACAGTTTGCGTTAGCATGACTCTATAACAGTTTTCTCCAAAATAGCGACAGCCATGCAAACGACAGAACCCTCGCCCCCAACCTCTGAAAATCAGCGAGATTGGCTCAAAATTGCCGAATATGTATCTGTGGTCGCCTCTGGGGTGGGTTCGCTGGTAGCAGCGATTATATTTCGCCCCCTGTTACTGGCGGCGGCTCCTTTAACTGTGGCTGTAGCGCTGAATATAGTCAACCGCCAACGCTTTGAGCAACAAGTTAAACAGAGTACGGATGCAGCGATCGCTGATGTTCGTGGGGTGGTAAAATCCCTTTATGATCAGGTTCAGATGTTACCAGGACCGACAGAGGAAAATAGTGACCTAGATCAAATTACAGATGTGCTGACGGAATTACAAAGGGTAACTCAGCGTTTGGAACAAAACGCTTTGCGTCATGAGGATTGGGAAGTGATGAATGTTCGGTTTCGGTTGATGGAAAATACCATCAATGATATGAAACAACATCCACCTGCTACCGTTTCGGAGCATTTATCCCAACCCCCTTTATCTCACGGAAACTTGATTAAAGTAGAACAACAACTAGGGATTATTTACCAACAGGTGAGGGAACTGCAAAACCAGAATAGAGAGATTGTTAAACCTTATTTAAAACGTCTGACTGTCGCGGTCAAAAAACTACAACAAGGTAACAATATACTGAGCTAGTTTAACGGTACTCATCACCGCAGTCGCCAATAATTTCAAATAGGTTTTGTCCTCGATTAGTGACTTGATGAATTTGTTGGCGATCGCTTTCATCTAGGCTGAAATCGAAGACCTTAGCGTTCTCATCAATATGCTGAGAAATGCTCAACCGCGCTCCCACCATGGCTCCCGCCACCGTAGGCTGTTCGAGGATATAGCGAACCGCGACATTAGAAATAGTGACCCCATGGCGATCGCCAATGGATTTTAACACAGTCAGCAACTCTTGAAATAACTTCCAGCCTCCCCAAGCATCAATCATATTTTTATATTTTTTGAGGCTAACAGTTTTTAACATCATAGCCATAGGTTCAGGCTTCCCTAAATACTGTTCCGATAAGAACCCACCACAGAGAACCCCATAGGGAAGTAATTTAATATCATGGGTTTTACATAAGTCTACCATAGCCACCAAAGGACGGCGATCGACTAGGGAAAACTGCACCTGATTAGAGACTATTTTAATCCCATTTTCGACAATAATCCGCAAATGTTCAGTATCAAAATTAGTCAAAGCCAAATGCTTAATTTTCCCCTCGGATTGTAGAATAGTCATCTGTCGCAATGCTTCCAAATAGTTATCATCGCGATAATCCCACCAGTGAAATTGAAGCAAATCCAGACAATCCACATTCATTCTCTTGAGAGAAATATCAATATTTTTCTCAACAATATTCCGAGTCATTTTTTGAGGTCTAGGAACCCACTTAGTAAACGCCTGAATAGTTGCTAAGGCTTCCTGACCGCGAGAATTAGCCATTTGTCGTCTAAATTCCCCGATGAAATCTTCAGCAGGTCCATAATGATCCGCCAGATCCCAAGTAGTGTAACCAGCATCATGGTATTGAAACATGGTTTCGATCGCCACCGGGGGATCAATGCGTCCATGATACCCAGAAACCTGCCACATTCCATTTAAGATACGACAGATATTGAGGTCTTCGGTAAATTGGAATCGAGAAGATGATGTTAACATAGCCAATGATTCAAGTTCCTTTTAAGGTTTGCTATCCCCTGAATGGGTCATTTTTATGGGAAAAGTGGGTAATTGCAAAAGACCCCTTGATCTTTTCTGATTAACTTGCCATGATGATAACAGAAAGGCACATTACGAGGGTTTCAAAAGGCGAGAAGCTAAGTGTTTATGGGAACACGGCACTTCTGGCCTCTTTTTTTTTGGCGGTAACTTATGGTTATTGAGAAAAAGTGGGTAATTGCAACAGACCCCTTGATCTTTTCTGATTAAGTTGCCATGATGATAACAGAAAGGCACATTACGAGGGTTTCAAAGGGTTGGGAGATAAGTGTTTATGGGAGCACTGCACTTCCGGCCTTTTTTTTTGGCGGTAATTTGGAGCGATCGAGAAAAAGTGGGTAATTGCAACAGACCCCTTGATCTTTTCTGATTAAGTTGCCATGATGATAACAGAAAGGCACATTACGAGGGTTTCAAAGGGTTGGGAGATAAGTGTTTATGGGAGCACTGCACTTCCGGCCTTTTTTTTTGGCGGTAATTTGGAGCGATCGAGAAAAAGTGGGTAATTGCAACAGACCCCTTGATCTTTTCTGATTAAGTTGCCATGATGATAACAGAAAGGCACATTACGAGGGTTTCAAAGGGCTGGAAGCTGAGTGTTTATGGGAGCACTACAACTTCTAGCCTTTTTCTTTTGGGGATATGGTGAGGCTCGACTATTGGGGAGGTTTCTATAGATTAATCGTGATCAATAGCGGTTCTCAAAGTCTGACAAAAACTGGCGATCGCCTCTAATCCCTGTTCGGGGGAACCCGCCGCCAGTCGATTCACAAAAGCACTTCCCACAATCACAGCATCAGCACCCCAAGACCGGACTTGTTTGGCGTGTTCTGGTTGAGAAATACCAAACCCGACACCAATAGGCTTATCGGTGAGAGAGCGCATTTGTTTAAGTAAATCCTCAACCCGGGTCTGAACCTGCGATCGCATTCCAGTAACTCCGGTAACACTGACCAGGTAAATAAAACCCTGGGACTGACGAGCGATCGCCTCAATGCGATCGGAGGAACTGGTAGGAGCCACCAACAACACCAATTCAATCCCCTGTTCTTTAGCTGGATATAAGAGAATATCAGCCTCTTCTAGGGGTAAATCTGGAACTACTAACCCCTTTACCCCAGCATCCTTAATCTGTGCGAGAAACTCAGGAATCCCCCGATACAGAATGGGATTGTAATAAGTAAATAAGATAATCGGAGCCTTGATGGTAGGGCTAACAGTTTTCAGCATCTCCAAAACCCCATCTAGCCGAGTTCCCCGATTTAAGGAACGGGTAGCAGCAGCTTGGATAACTGGACCGTCAGCCAAGGGGTCAGAGTAGGGAACCCCTAACTCGATCAGGTCTGCTCCATTTTGATCTAAAATCTGGAGGGCTTTAGCGGTAGTATCTAAATCAGGATCTCCGGCTGTGATAAATGGAATCAGCGCACATTGGCGGCGATCGCCATTAGCTGGACTCTCAGAGCGCAACTTTTGGAAACATTCAGAAACTGAAATCATTTCAAACTCGAATATGTGGGGATAGTCCGGTTAGCTTTTTGATTGCTCATCTACAGACCCAGACTCCCGATGGACAGGTTTTTGCTGTTTTTCTTGGTCAACTTCAGCCTGAAGTTGTTGGAGTTGTTCCGGTGTCATTTCCGCTATGCGCTTCTCAATCACCGCTTCCTTGTAATCTTTGAGCTGTTGATTATAGGTCATGGTCTGGGTGACGGCGCGCCATAGGTAGGTGAGTAGCCACAGGACTAACCCTCCCACCAAGATCGCCTGACTCCAAATTCCCGCTTTGCTACTATCAAAGCCTGATAACTGAAAAACCCAGTACAACAGACCTCCGGCTACAAAAATGCCAATCCCAATCCCAATTACATCAATTCGTCGCATCAGCTTTCAATTTGTCGGGGTTGGGGACGAAAATTTAGGAACGGTGACAGCAAAATCAGTCCTGGAAATAAAAAGAAAACCAGAAAGTACATCAGTAACCGCTCTACGGAACCAGCTACATACCAGCGAGTTTTCAGGTAAAAGTACAAAGCCCCTGGGGCTACCACTAGGTAGGTGCCACCGAGAATAACATACAGTAACAGTGTAATCAGCATAGTTGGGTGATCCGACAATCCAACGACAGTCTTTATAATTAAACCGCGAAAAGTGACCAGTGACCAGTTTTGCTACGTCACCAATGACCAGCGATCGGGTCATACATATTTGTAGGCGCGGGTTTACGCCGGGTATATGATATTACAGATAGGCTCTATGAGGCTCTCCCACCACTGGCGATCGCTCCCAGTTTTCCCTGATCTCCAAAAAATTTGGGAAAATAGTTGCCAAAATTCCAGAAAGATGCTCAAATATAGATCGTGCTTTTAAACAAGCGACCTGGGGGCGTGGCGGAATGGTAGACGCTACGGACTTAGAAAACTGAGCCTTGGGGTGAGAAATCCCTCAAGTGACTGCTCTCAAACTCAGGGAAACCTAAATCTGTTCGCAGACAAGGCAATCCTGAGCCAAGCCCTTGAAGGGGTGAAGGAAATATATAATTTCTGGAACTTCTTTATGCGAAGGTGCAGAGACTCGAGGGGAGCTACCCTAACGTTAAGCCGAGGGTAAAGGGAGAGTCCAATTCTCAAGGCAATTAGGCGCGGATCAACCTACCTGATGCTGTAGCGAAAGCTGCGAGAGGATGAAAATCCGTTGACCTTCACCGGTCGTGTGGGTTCAAGTCCCACCGCCCCCACTATCATCAAACCCTTATCCGCAGTGCGATAGCGGGAATTTACTTAACCCAATAGTCGTACCGTCACGCTCAATATGCACTCCATTCAGTCTTAGCACACGGGACAATTGGTGCATATCCCCTAGCAACAAATCTTAATTATTGACGGGTTAATCAATAAGCACAACTTAATCAAT
>NZ_JARPLC010000049.1:0-32217 GCF_032350395.1 Limnospira sp. PMC 289.06 | reverse complement strand
GAGCAGGGCCCGTTCCCCACTCTCCCACCTCGCGTTAGCAGGTGGGAGTTCTTGAACAATTATCCCTTACCTATCAAACTTGCATCCTGACACTATGCACATTTTGGCTGTTTTGTCAACTCCCCCCCTCTAGAGTTCAAAAAAATATTCGTGGATCGCCAGCAAATTTCACTCAGGCGATCGCCCTCTACTTCCCCCTATTCAATACGGCAATATAGCTGTTTGAGGTTATTTCTCGGTAGCCACAGATACCCAATAACTGCTTATACCCACACGAAGATGAACTATAACCTATAGACTCTACTCTATCATCCTTTTTGAGGGCTGTCAAGTGGCGTATTTTCGTGGTTTTTTTGGGCGAAAATGATAATCATTTTCATCCAAAATTTTTTGACTGTTTTTTTATTTGTATCAAACATATCGCCAATAATAACTAATACTTATATAAAACCCCCTTGGGGTAGCTTATGGTCAAAGCCGCCATTTTCCGATCACGATAGCATCAAGTCAAATGCTATCCTTTGAGAGGCGATCGCAATTAAACCCGATAGTTGTTCAATCCATAGAAGATACCGATGTAGCTTTTAATATCAATAACTGACGACGAATTTTCTGGGTGTAAGCATCAAACTCATCAAGTTCTGAGGGAGTAATTATAATCCCTTTTTGAGACAACCTGTGCAGTCTATCCTCGCGTATATAGCCGGACAATTTGAAGTCAGGGTGCTTTCCGGCAGCGAACCCAGAAGATACTGGTAAGTGATGTGTATGAGCTTTGGTGGTCATAGTCGAGGGCCTTCGAGTTAATCATCAACACAGTAAGCAGTAAGTCTTTAGGCTTATTCCCAAATCTATTCTTCTTTTATACAAACAAGCCATCATATTTGAGTAGGGTATCTCACCATCTACTGACCCATGCAGGCCAGTCAACAGCAACTCAAATTCCAATTTATTTAACAATCAAGCGTAAATCTATAGCGCGCCGAAGTTGGTGTCGTAACCAGCCACTGGTAAAGATAGGCAGGAAAATCCATAATTGACAATTGTTCATGAAATCTATCCCCTTTCCTGCTACCCGCTACCTTCTCACCTATAACCTCTTCCTTATTTTGTCATGAATACACGATCGCCCATTGCTATAGATTGAGACTCCCTTGTAGTCGGTCAGTATAGAATACCCACATCCCCATATTCTGATTACATTTGCGATAACCGCAAAATTGTCCGATTATCTATCGCCTCACTGGCACCGAACCCCTCAAAATACTGTCGGACTAGGGGGGGAAACTCAGGAAAATCAAACCTCGCATCACCCCCAGCGATATCCGCCCAAAAATAGCGCAGACTGGGGGCTAACTCCTCAGCTTCTAATTGGGAAAGACCTAGGGGAGGTCCCATTAATAACCGCATCATAAACGGAAAGGAGCGATCGCCCATCCATTCCCTAGAAATACTTGGTAAGTCAGGAAAACCCGGCACGGAGACAATGCGGTGCGACTCAATTTCTAGCCTCTGTTGACCCTGATCATCCCTAGAAAAATTCAGGATACGGTAGGGGTGAGGATAACTAACCAAAGAACCCGTAGTGATATCATAAACTCCCCGCCATTTAGCAATATCCTGTACATGGAGATGACCTGTAAAAACTAACTGAACTCCCCCCCTCTCCAGCACCTCTAACAATTGAGGAGCATTCGACAACATATAACGCCGACCTAGGGGATTAGTAGACTGTCCGGGTAGGTGTTCAATGATATTGTGGTGAATCATCACTAACACCAATTCATCAGTGGATTTAGCCAAAACATCTCTCAGCCAGTCTAGCTGCTTTTCATCCACATATCCGATTTGATTTCCCTGTTCATCAAACCCATTGGAATTGAGACCAATTAACCGCACACCCGACCTTAATTCGCAGGTGTAGTACAGACAACTCCTGTCTTGATAACCGCAGTGGGGATAGTATTCGGGAAACTCCGATAAACCAATTAGGGACCCTTCCCCTACCGCTAAAGGTACATCATGGTTTCCAGGAACTACATAAGCTGGATAGGGTAGGTTTTTTAGGCGATCGCTTAACCAAGCGTGATTATCCCGTTCCCCGTGTTGGGTGAGATCTCCAGGTAGCAGCAGAAAGTCTATATCCAGCCTTTCGAGATGTTCAAAGACCTGTTCTAGGGCTGCAATGCTAACTTCCACTAAATGAAAGCGTTTCGGATGATCCCAAATGGTGTCAGGAAGGGCAATATGTAAGTCGCTGGCGATCGCAAATCGAAAGTTTAGAACCATAATCTAATACTCTATCATGCAGATCTCTCAGTTTTGATCTAAACTAGAAGCAGGGTTATGGCAAATGAACGGATATGGTTGTAAACTTGCGTCGTCCCATCTTAGTTGGTGGCATTGGGTTATCTGTAGTTCTCTGGCTGTGGGATACAGTCGGCGACTCGGCAGTGGAATTCGGAGAAACAGCAGTTTTTGGGGCGATCGCTTTAGGCGGTGGTCTCTGGTGGCTACAGCGAAAATTTCCTCAGTCTGACCAGAGCAGCAAAAATTCCCCCCCTATTAATCGGGAAATTACCGAAGCTGCTATTCAGGAAACCGAAACCTTAATTGATAACTTAGCTACCAAGGCGGAAACTATCCTTTCGGGAAATGACCTCTCACCGACTATCGCTGATTGGCGATCGCAGGTTGCTGACTTACACACAGCTATTGATAGACAAGATTTATACCTGGCTATTACCGGAAAACCACAGGTTGGGAAAACTTCCTTAAAAACCGTTTTAGAAACTACTACCTGGACTCAGAAACAGTTAACTATTACCGAAGTTGACCCCGACTCCTCAGACAATTTGGGAACTTCTGATTTAGTCATGTTTTTAGTAGATGGTGATTTGACTGAACCTGAATATAAAACCCTTAGTGATTTGTGCGATCGCCAACCCACCCTCTTGGTCTGGAATAAACAAGATCAATGTCCTTTAGAGCATCAGGTAGTCGTTTTAGAAAAACTGCGCCAAACTATGGCTAATCAATTGGCGGCGAGTGATGTCATTGGTATTTCCGCTTCTCCTAGTGCCATTAAAGTCCGCCAATATCAGGATGAAAATTCCGTCCAAGAAAGGATGGAAACACCATTACCCCAAATCGAAATACTTACCGAAAATCTCGATCGCCTTTTTATCCATCAAGGCGAGGCTTTGGTTTTCGCCACCACTTACCGACAAGCGATCGCACTTCAGCAAACCGTCAAAACCCATTTAAACACAATTCGCCGCCAGCAAGCCCTCCCCACCATAGAACAATATCAGTGGATCGCTGCGGCTGCCGCTTTTGCTAACCCAGTCCCCGCCTTAGACCTTCTCGCCACCGCTGCCATTACCTCTCAGTTAGTGCTAGACTTAGGGAAAGTCTATGATTGCCAATTTTCCCTCGAACAAGCACAGCAACTCGCTAAAACTCTCGGTTCCCAAATGGTAAAATTAGGCTTGGTCGAGTTATCCACCAAAACCTTAACAACCCTCCTCAAAACTAACACCGTCACCTATGTGGCTGGGGGAGTTATTCAAGGTGTCACGGCGGCTTATCTAACTCGCATTGCTGGCTTGAGTTTAATTGAGTATTTCCAAACCTGCGAAACCGGAAACAACTTTTCCTTAAATATCGAGTCCTTCTCAAATACCCTCAAGTCCGTATTCCAAAATAACCAGCAGTTGTCAACATTACAGAGTTTTGTCCGACAGGCTACTAGCCATATTCTCCCAGCCAGGGAAGTTTCCCCAACTCCCCCTTTACCTGCGAAGTCCTAACAGGGGCGGCGGGTCGATTAAACCAAGTCCCAAAAGGGAAGTTAAGTCTACCCGCCAAAAACCGCCTACATATCGAAGCAATCAGGAGAGCGGAAGGTTAATCAAAACTTCCCTTCCAACCCACCCCCATTGTATCATGATTAACCCTCAACTGTCAACTCTTAACGCCGTCTGTGGTTGGACATAATCAGCGAGTTGAATAGAAACTGGCGAAGAATGCCAGATCTGATCGCAGTATTCTCGGATAGCGCGGTCAGAAGAGAATTTACCACAACGCGCCGTATTGACAATGGACATTTTCAACCAACGATCGCGATCGCACCAAGCCTGAGAAATGGTATCCTGACAGTCAATATAGGACTGGTAGTCAGCAAATAGCATATACTGGTCTTGGTGTAGCAGGGAATCAATCAGAGGCTGAAATAGGGTGCTGTCTTCATCAGCAAAATGACCCGACCCGATTAGATCGATAATCTCCTTGAGTTGAGAATTACCATAGTAATAATCCCAGGGATTATAACCCTCAGCCTTGCGCTGGTAAACCTCATCAGCACTCAAGCCAAACCGAAAGAAATTCTCTTCACCAACCTCTTGGCAGATCTCAATATTAGCACCATCCCAAGTCCCTATGGTCAAAGCGCCATTAAGGGAGAACTTCATGTTACCAGTACCAGAGACTTCCTTGCCAGCAGTAGAAATCTGTTCAGACACATCAGCCGCCGGATAGAGCATTTGGCTATTAGCAATATTATAGTCTGGAAGAAACACAACTTTCAGGCGATCGCCCACATCTGGATCATGGTTAATCACCTCAGCCACCGAGTGAATCAACTTAATCATTAATTTTGCCATAAAATACCCCGGAGCAGCCTTCCCGGCGAAAATAAACGTGCGAGGGGCAATATTTACAGTCGGGTCTTGCTTAATCCGATGATAAAGAGTAACAATGTGCAGGATATTCAAATGCTGGCGTTTGTATTCATGAATAGGTTTCACCTGAACATCAAACAGAGACTCTGGGTTAACCGTCACCCCCAAACGCTGTTGAATATGACCAGCCAGGGAACGTTTTAGATCTAGTTTAACCTGTCCCCAACGATAGCGAAAATCCCCGTCATGTGCGAAGCCTTCTAACTGGCGCAAATCATCTAAATGGGTAATCCAATGTTCCCCAATTTTTTCAGAAATCAACTTAGTCAGACCCGGGTTATTTTGCACCAACCAACGTCGTGGCGTTACCCCATTAGTTTTATTGCTGAACTTGTGGGGGAACAATTCATAAAAATCTCCCAGAATATCTTTAGTCAACAATTCCGTATGTAATTCGGTGACACCATTAATCGAATGACTCCCCAAACAAGCCAGGTTAGCCATTCTTACATAACGTTCTCCCGTTTCATCAATTAATGAAAGTCTGGCAATTTTATGACCATCACGACCATTACTATTACGGACTTCTTCTAAAAAGCGGCGGTTAATTTCATAGATAATTTCTAGGTGGCGAGGAAGCAGACGACCCCACCAACTTACCGGCCACTTTTCTAAAGTCTCTGGTAGTAAAGTATGGTTGGTGTAAGAGAAAGTTTTTTGAGTAATTTCCCAAGCATCATGCCACTCGATATCATGTTCATCCATTAACAACCGCATCAATTCTACTATAGCAATAGCCGGGTAAGTATCATTGAGTTGAATGGCAAATTTTTCCGGGAAGTTTTCCAGGTTTCCACCGGATTTTAGATGCCAGCGGATCATATCTTGTAAAGCACAGGACACCAAGAAAAATTGCTGTTCTAAACGCAGTTGTTTACCCGGTATGGGTTCATCATTAGGATAGAGAACTTTGGTGATATTTTCAGATAATACTTTTTGGTCAACTGCGCCGTAATAGTCTCCGAGATTAAATGCTTGGAAATTGAAAGACTCTGGCGCTTCGGCTTTCCACAGGCGCAAGGTATTTACAGTATTGACTTTGTAGCCACTAATAGGAGTGTCGTAGGGGATACCTTTAACTACTTGGTGAGGAACCCAAGTGGCGTGATAGTTGCCTTCTTCGTCCGTGTAGCCTTCCGTATAGCCACCAAATTTGACCTCCACTGCCGCCTCTGGGCGGACTATTTCCCAGGGGTTGCCTTTTTGTAGCCATTTATCAGTAATTTCTACCTGCCAACCATCCTGTATTTCCTGTTTAAACACCCCAAATTCATAGCGGATACCATAACCTATAGCTGGAATTTCCAGGGTAGATAGGGAGTCCATATAGCAGGCGGAAACACCACCATTACTCCCATTTCCTAGTCCGGGTTCTGATTCTTGTGCCACCAGTTGGGAAAAGTCTAAACCCGACTCTTCTACGGCTTGTCGCACTTGGTCATAAATTCCCAGATTAATTAGATGATTCACTAAGTGGGGACTTACTAGAAATTCTCCCGATAGGTAACAGACTACTCTGGTGTTATCTGATGGCTGAGTGAAGGTGCGAACTGTATTTAACCATTTGGTTAAAAGGCGATCGCGCACTGTATAAGCCAGGGCTAAATATAAGTCATTTAAGGTGGCAATTTCTGGGTATTTTCCTTGGATATAAAACAGGTTATCTGCTAAGGCACGCCGCAGGGTTTCAATACTTAATCCGGTGCGATCGTCTTCCCCTGTCACCTGTGAATCATTGAGGTTTTCTGATGAGGTTTCTGTCATGGCTTTTCACCCATTAAAGTAAGTGGTTATATCCAGGATATTCTGAGTCTTAAATGCTGCCCAATTTGCCAATTGTCAAATTGGGGATTTTATCCTGGTTCTGATTAGATGAATCCTGATTCAATCCGGGCTTTTTCAACAGGCAATTATCAGCTAATTATGAGCGTCTCGCCATTTTTTAATTGCTGCTACAACTTCGGGATGATTCTCAGAAGATGCCCAAATTAAAGCCGTCCAATTGTTGTTATCCTTAGCCCGAAAATTGGCACCCTTATTCAGTAACATCTCAACCATCTGTACATGACCCCTACCAGAGGCGGCCATCAATGCTGTTAAGCCAAAATCGGTCTGAGCATCAATTTCAGCCCCAGCTTGTAGTAAACTTTCAGCTATAGTTAAATGGCCCTGTGCCGCCGCCTCCATCAGCGGAGTCCAACCATCATTATCTCCGAGGTTAACATCAGCCCCGGCCTCTATCAGGTTTTGGGCGATCGCCTCTAGTCCCTGTCCCACTGCTGTCACCATGGCGGTTGTGCCATCATCACCCACAGCATTGATATCTTTTTCCGCTGCTATTAAAGCTGATAATTCCTCAAGATTGCCTGTTTTGATGGCTTTAATTAACTCGGTCATAGTCGCTTTACCCTTCTCGCCCTGATGTTATTATCTCATAACCTTACATTTTAGGAAACTACCAAAAAGCGACTTCTTAATTAATGTTTGATTGGGCTAAAACAATGGCTTATTGTATCATTCCAATTTACGCTATCATAGCACTACAATCATGCGATCGCAACCCCCAGACCAGACTGGGGACTGAGACATATGGCATAACAAGTCCGTAGTCCTACCATTTACCATGATTGATTGTCCATTAGACAAAGTAGCCATGAAATCAACTCTCAATCAACAGATTCAACAGTTTTATGATGCTTCCTCCGCCCTGTGGGAACAAATTTGGGGGGAACATATGCACCATGGCTATTATGGACCCGAAGGGAATCTGAAAACCGAAAGACGACAGGCGCAAATTGACCTAATCGAAGAATTACTAAAGTGGGGACTTGATCAGACAACCCCAACCCCTAAGATTTTAGACGTAGGTTGTGGCATTGGGGGGAGTAGTCTTTATTTAGCCGAAAAGTTTAACGCCAGAGTTACAGGCATCACTCTCAGCCCGGTACAAGCCCAAAGAGCAGGCGATCGCGCCGCCGAAGCTAGATTAAGTCAAAATGTGAATTTCCAGGTTGCCAACGCCCTAGCAATGCCCTTTGAGGACGAATCCTTTGACCTGGTGTGGTCTCTGGAAAGTGGCGAACATATGCCCAACAAAATCCAATTTTTGCAAGAATGCCACCGAGTCCTCAAACCCGGTGGCACGTTTTTAATGGCTACTTGGTGTCATCGTCCCCTAGGGGGAGACCCAGGACAACTCACAGACGCAGAACGTCACCACCTCGCCCAAATTTACCAAGTTTATGCCCTACCCTATGTGATCTCATTGCCAGAATATCAAGCGATCGCCACTCGGGTAGGGTTTAATAACATTGACACCGCCGACTGGTCAAAAGCAGTCGCCCCCTTCTGGGATATAGTCATTGATTCCGCCTTTGACCCCGCCGCCATTTTCGGTTTACTCATCAGCGGACCTTCAACCATCAGAGCCGCATTATCCCTAGGATTAATGAGTCAAGGATATGAACAGGGTTTAATTCGGTTTGGACTACTGCGGGGGACCAAATAATCTAGCCTTGACTAGACAATGTAAGGAGAGTTGATCGCCTCAGCGCGCCCAGTGGCTACCAGAGTTTGATAGAGAATTGCCGAAATTTCCGCACGGGTAATATCCCGCTGAGGAGCCAGGGTAGTCCGAGTTGGATAGTTGACAATAATCCTTCGCTCTGTAGCAGTAGCGATCGCATCTGTAGCATAACTAGGAATCTGAGCGCGATCGGTGTAACCATTCAAAGAATTAGGATTACCACCAGTCAACTTGAGACCATTAATCAATGATACCACCGCCTGAGCCCGGTTCAAATTCTCATTAGGTCGGAAAGTGCGATCGGGGAAACCCGCCAAAAATCCGGCCCGGTTCGCTTGTTCAATAGCCACTTTCCCCCAGAAATCAATAGCCACATCCCTAAATGCAGTCGCCTGCTGAATAGGAGCCATATTAAACGCCTTAGCCAGCAAAGCCGCGTGTTGGGCGCGAGTTAAATTCTCATTGGGTCGGAAAGTACCATCAGGAAACCCACTGATAATATTCATATCAGTCAAGCGCACAATAAATTCTCGCGCCCAATGTCCGGTAATATCACTAAAGCGATCGCCTCCCGGAGGTGGAGTCGGAGTCGGAGTCGGCGTGGGAGTCGGAGTCGGAGTCGGAGTCGGGGTAGGAGTCGGAGTCGGGGTGGGAGTCACATTAGCACTAAAATCAATATTTCCCTTCGTGTTAGTGGGGTTAATCTGATTTCCCACAGACACCAAAGTAAACTTCCCAGCATTCTGGACATCATACTTACCATTATTGCGGAAAATATTACCCCCCGCATCTTGAGGGCTACCCAAATCTGGAAAAGCATCTGCAATGACAGTCAAACCATCCTGAAGATTGTTCTCAATCAGATTTTTCCGCAACACAGGCTTAGAACTACCCGAAAGTACAAGACCAGTGCGGTTGTTAGAAATATGGTTGTCGCTAATCAGCGGAGCCGCAGAGGCTTGAACAGCGATCGCAAATCCAGTATCTTGTAGCTTGTTGCCGCGAATTTCTCCCTTAGCATTCCCCGCCAAAGCGATACCATTACCAGCATTTTTTTCAAAGTGGCTAGTCAAAATCTCAGGGATAGCAGTTCCCGTGACAAAAACCCCTTCCCGTTTAGAGTTAAAAAACCGGCAATTAGCCACCACACAATAAACCGACTCAATCCAAACAGCAGTGCCGCGAATTTCCTCATTAGTCACACTCACACCGCGCAGGGTCGAGTTATTTTCCATCACAATAGTTACATTTTGTCCCGCCGCACTAGGACTAGCAAATCGACCGCTTCCAGTAATTTGAGTGCCATTACCTTGGCTAGACTCATTACCGATCAACGTCACACCAGAGATCACATACAACGGGAAAGTTTCCCCTGTAGCCGCCGTATAATTTCCTGGAGCCACTTGTACCACAGTCCCCGCCGTCGCCTGTTGTAAGCCACGGGTGATAGTTTTGAACGGAGCAGAAGCCGTACCCGCCGCCGAATCATTACCTGTCGAGCCATTAACATGGATAGTAGTGGGTGAGGAAGTCGGAGCGCTAGTCGCTACCACATTGATATTACCCTGAACTCTGCCAGCATTGAGCAAATTACCAAAAGAGGCGATCGCCACAGAGCCAGCATGATTAATATCAAACCCGCCATTATTGCGAATCATATTACCACCCGATTCGCTGGCGCTACCCAAATCTGGAGCCGCATCATTAGTAATTACAATACCATCGCCAGTGTTGCGCTCAATCAAATTACGTCGCAAAATAGGGCGAGAGTTGCCAGCAATTAGGAGACCAGAGCGATTTTCAAAAAGCGTGTTATCACTAATGCGCGTCTGAACTTCACCCTTAACCGAGATACCATAGCCCGTATTTTGGAAGGAACTGTTGCGTACTTCCCCCTTAACATTACCCTCCAGCGAGAGGCCATAGCCTTCATTTTCCACAAAGGCATTACTGAGGATATTAGGAGCCCCTGAGCCTGTAGCGTAAATTCCCTCGCGGCGACAGCGGGTAAATGTGCAGTGTACAATATTAGGCGAGGTAGACTCGACCCAAACTCCCGTACCCCTCACTTGGTTATTAGTTACTGTCACCCCCCGCAGTTCAGCGTTGGTAGCCATCACGATAGTAACTTCTTGGCCGCCTGTACTAGGGCTACTATGGCGACCACTACCTTCAATCAAAATGCCGCTTCCGGTTCCTGATTCATTTCCCACCACAGTGACCCCGCTAGGAATCATAATTGGGAACTGTTCCCCGGTAGCGCTATTATAGGTTCCAGTTTCTAATTGAATGAAAGTTCCTGATTCAACTTTAGCGCAGGCTGCCGTCAGAGTTTTGTAGGGAGATGATTGGGTCCCGTCACCCTGATCGTTGCCAGTAGATGGATTAACGTAAACTGTTGCCATAATTCTATTGTTGTTGCTGTTGCCAATTCCTGCAATATTTTCGGTAGCTGTTAAACCGCCTAGTTGATGGCACTTGCCACCAGTAACGTGGCGGATTTAGCGGTAGTGGGGGTTCTGTCTGACCCACAATCGGGAAACCATCGCGCACCGACATCATTAATATAACAAACACTCTCCCTAGTTATCCGGTTAATTTCATCTGAATTTCATCTTTGCTAATGGAAATTTCCCCCATCAACTTAATTCCCCTGTGGTTCGTCTGTCTGTTAGCTTTTTATGTGGCTTGCACCCTCGGAGCCAATGATGTGGCTAACTCTATGGGGACTTCTGTAGGGTCAAAGGCGATTACTCTCCGACAAGCTATTATCATCGCTGGGGTTCTGGAATTTTTTGGGGCGGTATTATTCGGGGGTAGGGTTTCGGAAACTTTGGCTACTGGGGTAGTCAAGCCGGAAGAATTTATCCGATCGCCTCAATTGTTCCAATTGGGTATGATAGCGGTATTAGTCTCGACCGGGTTATGGCTACAAATTGCTACCCGTAAGGGTTTACCCGTCGCCTCTTCCCATGCTGTGGTCGGTGCTATTTCGGGATTTAGTGCTGTGGCTGTAGGATGGACTGCTGTAGCCTGGAAAACTGTAGGTTTGATTTCTCTGGCTTGGTTAATTACCCCCCTCATTAGTGCGGCGATCGCTGCCTTACTCTACAGTCTCATTAAATACTGGATTTTGGAACACCCACACCCACAACAACAAATTCTCGAATGGACCCCCTGGCTCAGTTGTGCCATGATTGCAGTGTTTGGCACTTTAGTAGTCCCAGAAATTAGTCAACCCCTCGCCTCTTGGATGAAAAGCCAATGGGGTCTTAATTTTCCTACCCATGATTTGACTATTGCGATCGCTGGTCTCGCTGTAGTTGGCCTTACCTGGTTTAGTTGGCAACCTACTTTTAGATCCGGTGATAGCAAGTCCTCCATTGAAAAACAACTCGCTCAGTTTCAGGTTTTCAGTGCTTGCTTTGTTGCTTTTGCTCATGGGTCTAATGATGTTGGTAACACTGTCGCACCCCTTGCCATTATTGTCTATATCCGACAAACCGCTTCTGTCCCCCTCGGAGAGTTTCATATCCCCCTCTGGGTATTAGTTATTGGCGGCGCTGGTATTGCTACAGGTCTGGCGGTTTGGGGTCAAAAAGTGATCTCCACTGTCGGCGAAAATATTATCACTTTAACCCCTAGTGCCGGATTTTCGGCTGAACTGGCCACCGCCACCACTGTATTAATTGCTTCTAACTTAGGGATACCTGTTTCTACCTCCCATGCGTTAGTTGGCGGTGTCGTCGGGGTGGGAATTGTTCAAGGCTGGAAGTCTATTAAATTTGGGACTGTAGGTAATATCGCCTTGGCTTGGTTAATTACAGTCCCCACCGCTGCATTTTTGGCCGCTACAGGGTTTCTACTCCTGCGATATTTCATCGGGTAGCTTTAGCTATGGTAGCCCCCCACCTCCCCCACCTCCCCATAGTTATCAATATTTTGTCCCCCTCCCCCCCTAGGGGATGTTAAACTATGGGGAAATAGCTCATTGGTGAGATCAGAGGATAAAGACGTGGTGACAACTCCTGAGAAAATTACAAATCCTAGCACCCAATTAAGCGATCGCCCTAAATCAGATCGGGTAGCCGTTTTATTGATGGGTTATGGAGAAGTAGAAAGCTATGAAGACTTTGCCAATTATAATGAACAGGCTTTAAATCTGTTAACCGCCAAATTCGCCCCTGTTCCCACTTGGATTTATCCGCCTCTGGCGCGGATTTTGGCAATCTTTGACCTCCATGAATGGAGTCATCAGCATGGCAATTTCATTTCTCCCCATAATGCCATTTTTGAGAAACAACGCGCCGGAATTGAAGCACATTTACAACAAAAATGGGGCGATCGCATCCAAGTATTTAAAGCCTTTAATTTCTGCGCCCCCTTCCTACCAGAAACCGTTTTAGGTCAAATTAAAAGTGAAGGATTCGACAAAATCCTGATTTATCCACTGTTAGTAGTTGATTCAATTTTTACCAGTGGTATAGCTGTAGAACAGGTGAATAATGCCCTGGCAAAATTAGCCGATACCAACAGCCATTGGGTGACAGGTCAGCGTTATATCCCCTCCTTTTACAATCAGCCTGAATACATTGATTTAATGGCGGAATTAGTGCAGGCAAAAATTGAGGAAGAATTGGCGATCGCACATTTACCCTCCCAAACTGGCATCGTATTAATGAATCATGGATGCCCCCATAAAGCCAAGGGTTTTACATCAGGAATTGATGAAAGTCAAGCCTTATATGAAAAAGTCCGGGAAAAACTCATCAACCGTTATCCCTTAATTTCTGTAGGCTGGCTAAACCATGATACCCCCCTGATTGACTGGACTCAACCGAACGCACAACTAGCCGCCCATAATCTGATAGAATTAGGAGCAACGGCTATTGTCTTCATGCCCATAGGGTTTGCTACCGAAAACCACGAAACCCTATTAGATGTAGAACACATTATCGAGGCATTGCGGCGGCGACATCCCCAAGTAAGATATATTCAGATGGCTTGTGTCAATGACCATCCCCAATTCCTGGAGATGGCTGCTAATTGGGCAGATCCTCAGATTGAGGCATTGTTAAGCCAAACCGCATTATCTATTAATCCTAGCCTGGCAGTACAATCAGATCCAGGTCATCATAGCCATAGCCATCATCATCATAGCCATAGCCATAGCCATAGCCATGATCATGATCATCACCACCATTAAAACCTAGGGGCGGGTTCTCCAATTATCCCCTATGTCTACCAGATTATTCGTCAGCACCCCCGGCTGAAGCACGGGGGCTTCGTGCCCCCGCTTTCAGGTAGCTGACCAGCTTAAGCCTTAACTGGCTACGTTCAGAGCAAGAGTTAAAGTTCCTACCCTGGAATGCGTGCTAGTTCCAGGCTCATGAACCAAATCGTTAAACAGTCCTAAGGGGTTAAGACAGTGCGATTTGGAAAGTACCGACTCTGAACATTAGCGAAGCAAACGTTACGAGCAATCAGAACAGACGCAACAATGTCTAACCATGTTTTCGTTTTAGATACCAACCGCAAGCCCCTGAGACCGTGCAAGCCAGGGGTGGCACGATCACTGCTCAAAGCCGGGAAAGCATCGGTATTTCGACGCTACCCATTCACCATTATTCTAAACAAGGAGGTTGACGCTAATCCTGAACCCCTCGAACTCAAATTAGACCCAGGCTCTAAAGTCACTGGAATTGCCTTGAAGCAAGGGAATCATATTATCTTTGCTGCCGAGTTGCAGCACCGAGGACAGCAGATTAAAGAAGCATTGCTCTCTCGTCGTCAACTCCGACGTTCTCGACGAAACCGCAAGACCCGATATCGACCAGCTCGGTTCTTGAATCGGACTCGGAGCAAGGGTTGGTTAGCTCCCAGCTTGCAGCATCGAGTAGATACTCTAATGACCTGGGTTCACCGATTTCGTAGACTTGCCCCAGTTGGCCGCATTGCTCAAGAGCTAGTACGGTTCGACCTGCAATTGATGGAAAACCCTGAGATATCAGGTGTTGAGTATCAGCAGGGAGAATTACAAGGCTATGAAGTCAGGGAATACCTGTTGTTCAAGTGGGACAGAACCTGTGCTTACTGTGGGGCTCAAAATGTACCACTTGAAGTTGAGCAGATCCAGCCTCGGTCTAAGGGTGGCTCTGACCGGGTTTCTAACCTGACGATGGCTTGCCACTCATGCAATCAAGCCAAAGGCAATGGGGACATTCGGGATTTTTTATCGGGCCAGCCTGATGTCCTGAGTCGTCTTCTGAGGCAGGCCAAATCACCCCTTAACGATGCGGCTGCCGTTAACTCGACCCGATGGGCCTTGTTCAAGGCTCTGAAAGCAACAGGACTCCCAGTTACCACAGGAACGGGCGGACAAACGAAGTTCAATCGACTGAGGCTCAACCTACCTAAAGCTCACTGGCTTGATGCTGCCTGTGTTGGACCAGTCGAATCACTGGAAGTTCTGACTTCAAAACCGTTGCTGATTTTAGCAAAGGGGCATGGAACCCGTCAGATGTGCGGGACGAATAAGTACGGATTCCCGAATCGTCACCGCTCCAGGAGGCAAATTCATAAAGGCTTTCAGACTGGCGACATGGTGACGGCACTGGTCACAGCGGGGAAGAAAATTGGCTCATATCTAGGACGGGTTCTCTGCCGTGCGTCTGGTAGTTTTGATATTACCACCGCTTCGGTACGGGTGGCAGGCATCAGCCACAAATACTGCCAACCGATTCACAGGAAGGATGGTTACGCCTATGCTTGAAAGATTGACGGGGACTAAAGTCCCCCTGTCGCGTTTCCTCCCCGGTCTAAAGACACGGGGCTTCCACGCTCCCAAGAGGTTTACGTGAACTCCCCCCTGTACAATGGTAGGGGTAGCGATCGCGATCGCTACCCCAGCACTAAAGAAACAATAACAAACAAATGCTAATCGGAAAGTTGAATTTCCGCCCTGACCATGGGTTCCCCAATTACCCGGTTAAGGGTAAATCCGATTTTTTCGCAGATATGCTGCATCACCCGGTTATCAGTGAGGATTTCTGCCATAATGGAAGTGAGTTTTTCCTGGCGACCAATATATAGGAGTTGTTCAAGCAACTGCGTCCCTACCCCTTGACGTTGGAAAGAATCAGCCACCAATAGGGAAAATTCCGCCTCATTGCTACCATACACCTTGCTAAGTCGTCCCAAGCCGATGATTTGTCGTTCGTGGGTTTCGGGATTGGTGTATTCTGCTACCAGAGCCATTTCGCGATCGTAATCGATAAAACAGAGTCGGGACATAGGTTCATGACCTGTCCGGGAACTAAGTTTGATCAGATGAGCATAGCGCAAATAAACGCTTTCCTCCGAAAGACTTTCATGGAATTTAACCGCCATGGGTTCATCTTCAGGACGGATAGGACGGATAGTAATAGGGATTTCCTTCTGAGAAACCCAATAGGTGACATATTGCTGAGGATAGGGTCGGATAGCCGGCTTAGATAATTGGTCTTCTGGGGTGTCTGGGTCATGAAGTACCACCCGCGCATCGAGGGCCACCAGTCGGTCTTCCGAAGCCACCAGAGGGTTAATATCAATTTCCTTAATCCAGGGTTGTTCGACCACTATATGGGAAAACCTGACCATAAGCTGTTCAAGGGCATCCATATCGACAGGAGGCCTTCCCCGCACTCCTAACAGGGCTTTATAGATTTTGGTCTGTTCCATCATCCGCCGCGCCAAAGTGGTGTTAAGGGGCGGTAAAGCCAGGATACGGTCTTTAAATACTTCCACCAGTTGCCCACCCGTACCAAATAGCAACACTGGTCCGAATTGAGGGTCAAGGCTACTGCCGATAATTAATTCATAGCCATCTAATTTAAGCATTTCCTGAACCGTGACACCTTGGAAATGTTCAGGTCCGACCTTTTCCGCTACCGAAGAAGCGATCGCCTCATAAGCCGCCTGTACTTCTTCAGCGCTAGTCAAATTAAGTTTAACCCCACCCACATCAGTTTTGTGGGTAATAGTTTCCGACAACAATTTGAGGGCTACCGGATAGCCAATAGCTTCCGCCGCCGCCAAAGCCTCCTCAACCCTTGAAGCCATGCGAGTATCAACCACCGGGATGCCATAAAGTGCTAGAAGTTCCTTAGACTCAAACTCAGTTAGCAAACTTCGTCCTTGGCTAAGGACCTTATCAATCAGATGTTTAGCCGTTTCCAGTGTCGATAAATTATCCTCAGAAGCTGCGAAAGTCGGTGTTTCATACAAGCCACGCAAATTGTAGGTATAGCGCCACATATAGTTAAACATCCGCACCGCCGTATCAGGATAAGAGAAAGTGGCGATATTGGCTTGATTAAGAATCTTAGCCCCTGCTGCCACTTCTGCGCCACCCATCCAACTAGCCAAAATCGGTTTTTTGTGATCCTGCATTGCCAAAAACTTCAACTGTTCCGCCGTTTGAGTGGGGTCAGTCATAGCTTGGGGAGTCAAAATCACTAACAACCCATCCCCACTAGGGTCTTTCACCGCTATTTCAAAGGCTTTCGCGTAACGTTCCGGGTCTGCATCCCCCAGAATATCAATCGGGTTGCTGTGACTCCATTGGGGCGGTAAAACCTGGTTAAGGGCCTTAGTAGTTTCAGAGGATAGTTGTGCTAGGGTTCCCCCTTCAATCAGTAAAGTATCCGTGGTTAGCACTCCCGGTCCCCCTGCATTAGTTAAAATAGTTAGGCGGGGACCTTTAGGGCGTGGTTGTTTTCCCAGCAATTCCGACAGAGAGAATAAATGGGCGATATGATAGACCCGCAAAACTCCACAGCGCCGAAAAGCTGCATCAAGGACATCATCACTCCCCGCCAAGGCCCCCGTATGGGAGGCTGCGGCTTTGGCTGCGGCTTCTGTGCGTCCGGCTTTAATGACAATAATGGGTTTAGTTAGGGCTACTTCCCGCGCTGCTGATAGGAATGACCGTGCATCTCCTATGGACTCCATATAGATGACAATGCTTTTGGTGTTCGGGTCATTACCCAGGTAGTAAATTAGATCTCCCCATCCCACATCTAACATTGATCCGATGGAGACGAAAGCACTAAAGCCGACATTTTCCTGAAAACTCCAGTCTAAAATGGAGGTACACAAGGCCCCACTTTGACTGATAAAGCCTACACTACCGCGAATAGCCATGGCACTGGCAAAAGTGGCATTTAGTCCGGTGAGGGGGTTCATTAGTCCTAAACAGTTAGGACCAATAATCCGCATCGTGCTTTGGCGGGCATATTCCAGGATTTGTTGTTCTAATTCGACCCCCTTGGGTCCGATTTCTTTAAACCCAGCCGAGAGAATGATTGCGCCTTTGACTCCGGCTTCCACGCATTGCCGCACTATATCGGGGACTGTGGGCGCAGGGGTGATAATAATTGCTAAATCTACTGTCTCTGGGACTTCCCCTATACTGGGATAGGCTTTGATACCTAAAACATTGCTACGTTTGGGGTTGATAGGAAATACTGTACCACCAAAGGGGTTACGAATTAGGTTCCACAGCAAGGTTCGCCCTACACTGTTGGGTTTTTCGGTGGCACCTATGACGGCTACTGTTTGGGGTGAAAATATGGCTTTGAGGGGTTGGTGGTCGTAGCGTAAAACGTCATGGGCTGGATCGGTGGTTCTTGATCTGGTGGCTTGCATAAACCATGCCTCTCTGTTGATGGGAGTTTTGCTCTGGTTGGTTGGTGAGTATATGTTACTATTATAGTTCCCATTCACTCTATTGGGCTAGAGGTATTGATTTTTTCCTGAGTTTGGTAACTTTCACTACTTTGGGATTGTTCAGATACCTGGGGCTGATTTATCAAGGGTGCTTGACCTCGGTTTTTGAGTGGCTGCTCAATTTTTTATCATTTGGGGGTTAATTGTCGGTTAAGTTTAATTTAAATAACAAACTATCAATTCCCTACTCACAACGCTGTCCTCCCTCACTACAGCGGTCTCCCCTCTGGGATAGGGACCCAGAAAGGCGATCGCTTTTGAAGTTGTATTGCTCTTGATTAAATTTGCGGCAATATGCCAGTATTTGCTATGATTATAGATAGGTGATCTAGCGATATAATCGAGTGATTTTAGGGTCGATCGCCACACCATTCGTTGGCAGCGATCGCCTCTGCCATTTGGCTGGGATAAATTAGATCAAGGTTTTCCATTAAGGTAATAAATTCTTCTCTACTGCGTTGACTTAATCGAGGATTACACCTTTTTTCTTCACCAATGGTAGAAACCGTGCGACCCTGATAATCATGGGCAGGATAGACCCAAATATCATCCGATAGGGTAAATAACTTTTGTGTCACAGTATCATAAAGAGTTCCGGCATCTCCTGATTGTAGGTCAGTGCGTCCACAACCACGAATAAATAAAGCATCTCCGGTTAACAGATAACGATGGTTAATTAAATAAGCTAGATGACTATTAGTATGACCAGGAGTAGCGATCGCCTGAATATTTACACTTCCCAAATTGACAATATCACCATCATCTAACTGTCGATTTGCACCTTTGATTTGGTCATTTTTAGGAACTAAAATTTGACAACCTGTTAGCTTTTTCAATTGACCAGCACCAGTAATATGGTCAGCATGGAGATGAGTTTCTAAACAGTAACAAAGATTTAATCCCCAATCATTTATTAATTGTAAATCACGGTCTATTTTTGCCAACACTGTATCTACTAAAACGGCTTGTTTAGTCTCCAGGTCAGCAATTAAATAAGTATAAGTGTTTGACTGTTGATCAAATAACTGACGAAATAATAAATTTAATGCACTGCTATTGTTATGATTATATGTAGATAAAGGCGCTACAGGACGCACCCATAAAGGTAGATCATTTAATATAGTTGTTGCTAATAATTTTGCTTGTTCCCGGATTTCTCTGATAGCTGTAGTTTCCCATAGATCACCTTTCCGGGGAGGCCCAAGGGTATAAAGTAAACTAGAGCCTTGACCCTGGGCATCTAATATCGCCCCATTAGGTAAAGTATATAGTCCCAAACCCAAAGGGTTAGGACAGATTAATCCTTGGGTTCTTAAATTAGCAATTAAAGACTGTGTTGAGGTTCGATAATCTACTTGTATTCCCGTACAATTAATAAACTTTTTAACCTGTATATTTGAATGATAATTATCCTTATAAATATTTACAAGTATCCCACTATCTATTTCTGCACAATGGCTAATTCTTCCAGATTTAATAATGAGTTTTTTTGTGAGAATTAAATCTTCGATAATTTCGCAAATTTCTGAAGCCAATCGATGGCGATGAATATCCCAGTAACGGTTGACATGACGCAGAAATCTTTTCTGTTCAACGGCGGATAATTCTTGCCACAATTCTTGAGTTACAGGACGAAGCGAATCAATGACAGACTGCCAATTATAACCCAATTGTGTGGCTGTTTTAATCTCCGCACGAATAGACTTTAATAAGCCCCTAATCGTTTTGGGTGCTGTATTTTTGGTTAAAAAAGCTGGGTAGGGTTGGCTAGGCTGATGAGACAAAGGCATTAAACCATGACGAGAAACGGCATAAATTTTACCCTGGTGATGGCGATCGCGCAAAGACATCACCATATCCACCATTGTTAATCCTGTACCAATTAATAATACAGAATCATCAACCTCTAGCCCGGTTAAGGCATCCTTTGACCAAGCATTGTGTATATAGGATGGTTGTAGTGAAATATTGGTGGCATCAGGCTGAAACTTACCTAACGAAAGAGGAGGAGGACTTGCCCCATTACCAATCGCTAAAACTATTTTATCAGCGGCAAAATTATCTTGATTTTTGAGGCAAACAATTGCCCCCCTATTTTGAGGCTGTATCCCGACAACTTCATCAATGATCCGTTCGAGTTTGACATAAGTTGGGGCGGTGGCTTCGGCTTCTTGTAAAATCGACTGAATATATAGTCCATAAACTAGACGAGGAATAAAAAGACTCGGATCTGGTTCATTGGGCAGCCAATTTTTTAGGGTATGATAATTAAACTTGAGCCAACGGAGTAGATGACTTGAATCATCAGGAAAAGCACTCATTCCTGCTGCCGGAACATTGAGTAAATGACTATTGCTTGTGGTACTATACGCAACTCCTTTGCCAATATCGTTAGAATCTATTAGCTTTATTGTCAGAGGTCTTTGAGTATTTTTTAACAAGTGGACAGCCACCATTGTTCCACTAAATCCCGCGCCGACAATAGCCACGGTAAGAGAAGCATCTGAAATCATCCTGACCCCCCTGTTTAAAGCAAATTATTGTCTGATATCAACGCCGTGCGATCGGTTATAAAAACAATCCTATTTCGTTAAGATGGATTCCCGCTTTCGCGAGAATGACAGCGCTGTGTGGAGCGTCAAAAAATCCACGGACTTGATATAATTTAAGCAGCTTCAAAAAAAACCGGAGAAAAGAAACCAGGTTTCTATCAAAAAAATTGACTAATCAAGAAACCTGGGATCTTTGCTAATTAGCCTAATTGTTTTTGTCGGATTCGTTCCAAAGCATGAACCAGCGCATCTACCTCAGATTTAGTATTATAAAAAGCCAAGGACGGACGCACAGTTGCCTCTAAACCAAACCGTCGCAAAATTGGTTGGGCGCAATGATGACCCGCACGCACGGCGATGCCTTCTTGGTTAAGTGCTTGTCCTACAGCTTCGGCAGAGAAACCATCCAAAACAAAGGAAAGGACAGCAGCTTTTTCTGGGGCAGTACCAATTAAATGCAGACCGGGAATAGTATTTAAACCCGTGGTCGCATATTCGAGCAATTCATGCTCATAACGGGCAATATTTGCTAAACCAATCTGTTGAACATAATCAAGGGCTGTGGCTAATCCCACCGCATCAGCAATATTTCCCGTCCCCGCTTCAAATCGGGCTGGACTATTTTGATAAACAGTGCGCTCGAAAGTGACATCAACAATCATATTGCCGCCACCCTGCCAGGGGGGACTGGCGTTTAATAGGTCTTCTTGACCATAAACCACCCCAATGCCAGTGGGTCCGAAGATTTTATGACCGGAAAAAACAAACCAGTCGCAACCGAGTTGTTGCACATCAACAGGAATATGAGACACGGACTGAGCGCCATCTAATAACACTTTGGCACCAACTTGGTGAGCCAGGGCAATCATTTTTGCCGCCGGAGTAATGGTTCCCAAAGCATTAGAAACTTGGGAAAAAGCTACCAATTTTGTCCGAGGATTGAGCAGTTGTTGATACTCTTCCAACAAAATTTGTCCGCGATCGTCTACGGGGGCAATCCGCAACTTTGCTCCGGTCCGAGTTGCTAACTGTTGCCAAGGCACAATATTAGCATGGTGTTCTAAATGAGTTAGAACAATCTCATCCCCAGCTTTGATGTTTTGTTCTCCCCAACTTTTCGCCACTAAGTTTATGGCTTCTGTGGTTCCTCGTACAAAGATGATTTCGTTGACGGAGGAGGCATTGATAAAATGACGAACTGTCTCTCTGGCGGCTTCGTAGGCATCTGTTGACCGGGCTGCTAATTCATGGGCGGCGCGGTGAATGTTGGAGTTTTCATGGGAGTAATAATGAACTAGGCGATCGATTACGGCTTGAGGTTTTTGAGTGGTTGCGGCATTATCAAACCAGATCAGGGGTTTACCGTTGACTTTCTCTTGCAAAATGGGAAAATCACGGCGGATGGTTTCGACATCGAAAATATCATGTTTTGTCACCGCCGCCAGAGGCACAAAAAATGGGTCAATCGGTGAATTTTGCCTGTAATTCTGTGGGGAATAATCCTCAACAGTTTTAGGGATGCTCTGATCTGGTTGTTGTCTTTCCACCCCTTGACTTAAATGTTCTAAAAAATAGAAGTTGGGGGTGACAGTTGGGATAGATGGTGTGGGAACCGATGCTAAGGATAGATTCGGAACTGTAGGAGTTGCGGGAGTCGCGATCGCCTGGGGAATTTCTTTGGGAATATGGGATGCACCGGCTCCTACTTCCGCTACGGAATGGGGGGGGTGGGGCAGATCAACACCGGGATCGCTAAAATAGAATTGCGGCTCCCCAACAGGTAAGTGAGGTGTGGATACTGGCAGTGATTTCCCATCGAGATTTTGTTGATGAATATTGGAGCCCGGACTACTAATATCCTGAGCCGATTGAGGGATATTTAGGGAGTCGGGTAATGGCACATCAATGCCGCTGCGCTTCACTTCTTGAATAAAAGCATTCGCCAGTTGATCGAAGGTGTCCGCTTTAAATAAGGGGTTGATGCCATCTCCCCCCAAATCAGTGACAGAGGGACTAGGGTTGGGTTTCGCCTGCCCTTCTGTCAGGGAATTTTCCGGGTAAAGTTTGGGGGTAGTCATTAGTAGGTGTGATACTGGTTGACATCAACGTTCTGAAGAACGGCAGCCGCATCGTCGGTCAGGACGGCTAAAGAGCAGTACAGGGAGACGAGATAAGAGGCGATCGCTTTGCGGCTAATTCCCATAAAGCGCACGGAAAGTCCGGGTCCCTGTTGACCGGGTAAATTCGGTTGATACAAGCCAACTACCCCTTGACGACTGTCGCCGACCCGCAGCAGTAAAATATTGGTTTTGCCCTCATTATTCACCGCGAGTTTATCGGAAGGAATTAAGGGCACTCCGCGCCAGGTGATGAATTGAGAACCAAATAAAGAAACGGTAGCAGGGGGAACGCCACGGCGGGTGGCTTCGCGACCAAAGGCAGCGATCGCTTTAGGATGAGCCAGGAAAAAGGCGGGTTCTTTCCAAACTTTCGCCAATAACTCATCAAGATCATCTGGAGTAGGAGCCAGACCTCGGGGCTGTACTTTTTGACTGTCAACAATGTTATTGAGCAACCCGTATTCAGGATTATTAATCAGTTCACTTTCTTGACGTTCTTTCAAAATTTCAATCGTCAAGCGCAACTGTTCATGGATCTGATCGTGGGGACTGCTATAAAGGTCAGAAACACGAGTGTGAACATCGATAACCGTATTAACAGCGCTGAGAAAATATTCTCGCGGCTGTTCTTGATAATCCACAAAGGTTTCAGGTAATTCTCGCTCATCTCGTTCTGAGCAAGCCACTTCGACTTGAGAAGGATTTTTGACTTTGTTGAGACGATATATCCCGGCTTCAACAGGTGTCCAGTGCAGCAGACGCACAAACCAACGGGGACTAATTGTGTCTAATTGAGGAACGGTTTTTGTGGCATTAGCCAACTGACGCGCTGCAACATCATTAACGGCTAATTGCAGTTCAGGGTTATTGGTGCTAGTCATCGATTGTAACTCCGATTTATTCAAGGAATGAGGTTAAAATCTATCGCTAAAATCACTGTCGCTTATTTTCCATAAACTGGGTTTCTACTGTCTGCAGTGATTTATCAGCGGGTTGATAGGCGGGGATATCTTATTCCCTCTTTATAGCTATATGATCTGGCTGGGAATTAGAGAGGCAAGTTAAATGCCTGCCCCTGCATCAAAAATTTCCTCCCGTACTTGAGCTTGGGAGACAAAAGCTCCGGCTGGTACACTACGGGTTAGCCAAACATTGCCGCCTATGGTTGATCCTTGACCTATAGTGACTCGGCCGAGAATTGTTGCCCCGGAATAAATCACTACATCGTCTTCGATAATTGGATGACGGGGATTGCCTTTAATTAAACTGCCAGATTCGTCGCGAGGAAAACTTTTTGCCCCTAAAGTAACGGCTTGATAAATCCTGACGCGATCGCCAATTACAGTGGTTTCACCAATTACTACTCCTGTACCGTGATCGATAAAGAAACTATTGCCAATAGTAGCCCCAGGATGAATATCTATTCCCGTTTCTGAATGACCAATTTCCGCAATAATTCTAGCTAATAAAGGTGAGTCAATACGATACAGTGCATGAGCAATTCGATGATAGGTAATTGCCGTAATTCCCGGATAGCAAAACAGCACCTCGTCTAAATTCTTGGCGGATGGATCGCCATCATAAGCGGCACAAACATCACTTTCTAGCAGGTTTTTTATTTCAGGTAGTTGTTCGGCAAAAGCCTGCACTATTGACCTAGCTTTTTCCCGAATTTTAGATTCTTCTACCTGATTTTCTGAAGCAATCAACGACTGCTCTCGTTGGATTTGATGTTCGAGTAATTGCAGAGATTCATTAAGGGTATGACCTATAAAATAATGGGTAGAAGTTTCTCGGAGATCGGGATTGCCAAAGTGGAAAGGAAATAAAGCCCCCCTGAGTTTATCCACCATCTTAAATAAGATTTTACGGGATGGCAAGGGAACATAATTTCGCTCTTGTGAACAACTCCTAAAAGCCTGCTTGCGAGGCTGGGATAAAGCTGTAATCACTGACTCAATATCCCATGTTTGCTAACGGGGCTATAAGTTAGGGAAATATAGCTATCATTGGTCATGGTTTATTGTCAGCTAATACCGGGGCAAATATTAGGAAATTTAAGGCAAAATTAAACAGCTAAACCTTGCTCGTTAAATACTCCTTGGAAAAGAATAGAACTGAGATAACGTTCACCAGAGTCTGGCAAAATAACCACAATAGTTTTGTCCTGATTCTCTGGTCTATGGGCTAGTCTGACTGCCACTGCTGTCGCTCCTCCGCAGGAAATACCTGATAAAATTCCTTCTTCTTTAGCTAACCGTTGAGCGTAGAAAATTGCTTCTTCATTGGTGACAGTTTCTACGGCATCAACTATTGATAAATCCAGCACTTCTGGGACAAAGCCTGCACCAATGCCCTGGATTTTATGGGGGCCTGATTTTACTGGATCTCCGGCAATGGTTTGGGATATAACTGGGCTGGCTTCCGGTTCTACTGCCACTGATAATATGGCTTTACCTTGAGTGTGTTTAATATATCGGGATACTCCGGTAATTGTTCCGCCTGTACCCACTCCTGAAACCAGAATATCGATCGCTCCTTCGGTTTCTTCCCAGATTTCTGGCCCAGTGGTCTGCTCATGGATCCGGGGATTTGCTGGGTTACGAAACTGTTGCAATAAAACATAGCGATCGGGATTAGAAGCTGCAATTTCCTCAGCTTTTGCTACTGCGCCCACCATGCCTTTTGAGCCTTCGGTTAAAATTAGATTTGCTCCATAAGCCCGCAGCAATTTCCGTCGTTCCAAACTCATCGTTTCAGGCATGGTTAAGGTGAGGGGAATGCCTTTGGCAGCAGCGACAAAGGCTAAGGCAATTCCTGTATTACCACTGGTGGGTTCAACTATTTCTTTACCGGATCCTAATAAGCCTCGTTGTTCTGCATCCCAAATCATCGCCGCACCAATACGGCATTTAACCGAATAGGCTGGATTACGACCTTCAATTTTAGCCAGAACAGTCGCGCTACTATCACCAACTACGCGATTTAAACGGACTAGGGGAGTCCTACCGATGGCGAGACTGTTATCTAAAAACCATTTCACCATATTCAATACTCCTAGTTATATATTTCGGGACTGATGTTGTGCCCGGTCTAATAGGGCGACAACTTGCTTGTCAATCTGTAAATCTAATATACATGAATTTCAAAACATTTGCAATACATTTTTGAATTTTTTTAAATTTTGCGAGCGATCGCTTGTGTAACTACTAGATTCTTTGCTATCAAAGGGTTTCAGCTACTCGCTGCCGAGGGGAGTCAACTTCTGCTCAGGAAAAAATCTCCCTCTCCGAGAATTGGGAGGGGAGGTAGTATCAAAAACTCTTCTTCTTGAAATACAGTGCTTAGATCAAATCTTCAACCCAACTTGAGGTTATACCCATCAAATTTGATAGTACCAAGTGCTGTACTCATCGTTGAGGATAATTCTACTAGAATTTCTATAAATTAATCCTTCCGATTCAAATTGTTTGAGTAAACGAGTAATTGTGACTCGAGTCAATCCGCATAATTCGGCTAAATCTTGATGTGTCAACCTCACATCAATTAAATATCCCTCACTGGTACGATTACCAAAACGCTGAGATAACCAGTTGAGAACATTCAGCAAAATAAACCAAGCGCTGTGATTGGCACGAGCCATCAGTAACGTCTCGGTATTTTGCCAGTAGTTGAAAATTAATTCAGAGGAAGGTTGCCAAGAACTTGTGGGAATTGCTATCACTTTAACTGGGGTTAATGCTTCTATAATATAGGGTGAAGTTCGCGATAAAGGTTTACCCACAATATCATCAACTAACCAAATTCCGGTGCAGACAACTGTATTGTCTTCTGTATAAGCTATACTTCGGACAACTCCTTTTTTAATTAACCAAAAAAACTGACTTTCTTCAGGTAGAAAATCTCGCCGATTAAAAGACCTACTAGCAGCATTTTGTGGAATTTGGCTGATTTCTTGTTGGCTAATTCGGTGTGTTAAATCGCTCATGTTGATGGTCTATCAAGAGATAATGAAAATAATTCTGGGCTATTGAGATTCATCCTAAATATCAGTGATATTTAAGATTCCATAAACTAGGATTATCGCTAGTACCAATAAAGCGGAGCTGAAAACCACAATCCACCCTCCGGTTGGTTCATAGGTTTGACCATCAATTTTTTGTCGTACTAAAAAGTATTGATGTGTAGACATCACGATAGTTAATATTCCTAAACATAAGGACCCTAAACTTAGGAACAAAATCTGATTATTTTTAGCAGAAATATCTGGGATAAGATAACATAGACGAGCTATCAGAAGTCCAATGCCGACTAATCCTAGAGAGGTTCGCACCCAAGCTAGATAGGTGCGCTCATTGGCGAGATGATCCCGGACTCGAGAAGAATTTAAGACCGGGCTTTTTATCTCCTGAGAATGATGAGTTGATTGACGACTAACTAACAGCTTGAAGTGCTTCATCAAAGGCAACAACTTTATCTGAGAAAATGTAGACTTTTTTCTGGATATCCACACCTAGAATATCCCATTCATCCCGGGTTAATTGAGCATTAATCTGAGTGCCATCCCTTAAAGATAAGGCTACCTGTACATCCCATCCTTTATAGACTATCCGTTGAATTACTGCGGGGATAGTTTTATGATTAGCTATATTACTAATGCGGATATCGTGAGGGCGGATAAACACAGGAGAAGGACTATTAAGGCTGTTTTCCGGGAGCATATTAACGGGACCAATGAAACCCATGACAAAGGGAGTTGAAGGGCGATCGTAAATCTCTTGGGGAGTGCCGACCTGTTCAATCATACCCTTATTCATGACTACAATTTCGTCGGCAATTTCCATGGCTTCTTCGCGGTCATGGGTGACAATTAAGGTGGTGACATGAACTTCATCATGGAGGCGGCGCAACCAAGACCTTAAATCTTGCCGCACATTGGCATCTAAAGCGCCAAAGGGTTCATCTAATAATAACACTTTGGGTTCGACTGCTAAAGCGCGGGCGAGGGCTATGCGCTGGCGCTGTCCGCCGGATAGTTGCACGGGATAGCGATCGCCTAATCCTTCTAATTTAATTAAATCTAATAATTGGGCAACTCGCTGGCGAATATAAGACTTAGGACGGCGGGCAATTTCCATCGGAAAAGCGATATTTTGGCGCACGGTCATGTGTTTAAATAGGGCATAATGTTGAAACACAAACCCCACTTGTCTATCTTGAACCTGGGCATTAGTTACATCACCATTTTCTAAATAAATCCGCCCATAGTCTGGCTTTTCCAATCCAGCGATCGCTCTAAGTAAAGTCGATTTACCGGAACCAGACGGCCCCAATAGAGCCACCAGCGACCCGGTTTTAACTGTTAAATTGATGTTGTCTAAAGCTACAAAATTGCCAAAGCATTTTACCAGGTTTTCTACTTGAATAGTCATGGCTAAAATTCCGTTAATAATTGACAGTTGATAATTTGACCTTAACGCAGAGGCCACCAAGATACCTTGTCACGGGTGGCGCTGTAGATTTCTTTGAGTCCTTCGGGGTCACAAACCCGGATGGTGTCGTTAGAGGAATCGTCATTTTGAGGGGGTAGTAAAAGCCCTTGTTTACGCATTCCTTTTAAGACCTGTTCAACGGTGCGGTGGTTAAGTTGGGCGGCGTGAGCGATGATATCAATGGGTAGGTCAAAAACATAAATATCATCGGCTTGGGGTTGATTCAAAAGCGATCGCTCTTGGTAGATGAGTCCCCTTAATAATGCAGCCACCGCTTGGGGGGGATGGGTACTACAGTTAAGTAGGTGATATTGGAATTTTTCCCGCAGTTCAAATAAATAATCGTAGCGATCGCGGAATATCTCATTCTCAGCGTGGAGGGTTTTAATAATGTCTAGGTCAATCTCGATCGCATCAGTGGTTTTGTAAGCCTCCACCAAACTCGGAAAAGACCGCGACACTCGCCCATAGCCTAAAGCCAG
The DNA here is from genome assembly GCF_032350395.1 of Limnospira sp. PMC 289.06. NCBI lineage: Bacteria > Bacillati > Cyanobacteriota > Cyanophyceae > Oscillatoriales > Sirenicapillariaceae > Limnospira > Limnospira sp. PMC 289.06. The sequence goes on along the minus strand of NZ_JARPLC010000049.1, from coordinate 3,535 downwards.
ATTTCGCATTCCAAAACAACTACCCGGATAGGTGATAGCAATGATTCGGTCTAAAGGTGAACTCCGCAGGATTACCGGACCACCACTGCTGACCACATAAAGAGATGCGATCGACGTATCAGGACGGAAGGCCGTATACACCGAACGACCCGAGTACAGCTTTTGGGGTGTGACTTCTCCCGTGGAGAGTACCTCCGACAGTTCAGCCACATCCAAACCCCGAAACAGATAGTTGTTTTGACTTAGTTCCTCCGCAATCTCCTGGATTGCCCCTGGTTCTGCTGGCTTGGCCATTGCCACTTAATTGTTCTCCACTTTTATAATACACCACCTGTATTTATTTTGCAAGCGTATCGCAAAACATTTATATTTCAGTTACACTTGACATATAATTAAAATGTGCTACGATTGCAATCAAAGCCCAATCAGACTCCCATCTGGGAACCTCAGATTTAAAAAAGATGTAGCCATGAAAGCCAACTTCCCCAGCCGATATCTCAATTCCAAGCCTTGGCGACAGCGCCTTTCCCTGTTTATCGTGGGAATTAGCGCCAGTGGGGTGATTGCTGCCTGTGGCACAACAGGGGATACAGCCCGAGATTCCGTAGATCTGACCCTAGTCTCCTACGCCGTCACCCAAGCCGCCTACGAACAAATCATTCCCCAATTCGCCGAGGAGTGGAAAGCCCAACATGGTCAAGATGTCCGTATTCGCCAAAGCTATGGCGGTTCCGGTTCCCAAGCTAGGGCCGTGATTGATGGTTTAGAGGCTGATATCGTAGCCCTCGCCTTAGCCCTGGATACCCAAGCCATTCAGGAAGCAGGACTAATTGAACCGGGATGGGAAAATGAAGCGCCCAATAATGCGATCATCCACCGTTCCGTCGCGGCCATTATTACCCGCCCTGGGAACCCCAAAAATATCCAAGACTGGCAAGACCTAGCCCGCGATGATATTCAAACCATCACCGCCAACCCCAAAACCTCTGGGGGGGCTCGTTGGAATTTCCTTGTCCTGTGGGGAGCCAAAACCGAAACCGGTCAAACCGAAGCCCAAGCCCTCGACTTTGTGCAACAGGTTTTTAGAAACGTTCCCGTATTACCAAGAAATGCCCGGGAAGCTACCGAAGTTTTCTATCGACAAGGACAAGGGGATGCCTTAATTAACTATGAAAATGAAGTGCTACTGGCTCAACAGCAAGGTCAAACTTTGCCCTATGTAATTCCCCAGACTAATATTTCTATTGATAATCCCATTGCCGTTGTTGATGCCACTGTAGACAGACGCGGAACCCGCGAAGTGGCGGAAGCCTTTGTGCAGTTTCTATATACTCCCCAAGCCCAAAGGGCATTTGCTCAGGCTGGTTTTCGTCCCGTAGACCCCACAATTGAGGCGGAATTTAGCGATCGCTTTATTCCTATCACCAATCTATTTACAGTAGAAGACTTGGGGGGATGGGATGCCGTCCAAAACCAATTTTTTGCTGACGGTGCTATGTTCGATGAAATCCAAGCCCAAATCGGTCGCTAGTTCAAATTCTCACAGCTTATAATCAGGTTGCCCAGCCATTTTAATTGTTCTCCAACTTCCTTTAATTGGCGCAACCATCATGCTCACAACCTTATCAATATCTCTATCATCATTCACCCGGTTTTTACCAAAAATTCCCTGGTATTGGTGGGGAATAGGTGGTTATCTCAGCATCATGCTGTTACTGCCCATTCTTGCCCTAATTTCATTTACCGCCAATCTTACTTGGGCAGAAATATGGCGAATTACTACCCATCCCGTCGCTTTATCTGCCTACCGAGTTACATTTTTTACGGCTATTTATGCCACCTCTATTAATGGTATAGCCGGAGTCGCAGTCGCCTGGGTTTTAGTGCGCTATCGTTTCCCCGGAAAGGAAATAATTGATGGTGCCATAGATTTACCTTTTGCGCTACCCACAGCCGTTGCGGGACTCACCCTTGCTACCGTATACGCTGAAAATGGATGGATAGGAAGTTTATTAGCTCCCCTGGGTATTAAAATTGCTTTTACCCGTCTAGGGGTCGGTTTAGCTATGGTGTTTATTTCTCTTCCTTTTGTCGTGCGAACTGTCCAACCCGTGCTTCAGGAATTGGAACCCGAACTCGAAGAAGTCGCTTGGTGCATGGGTGCTTCCCGTTGGCAAACCTTTCGCCGAGTTATATTACCTCCCTTAATTCCTGCTATTTTAACCGGGGTCGCTTTGGGATTTTCTCGCGCTGTCGGAGAGTATGGTTCCATTGTTATTATTGCTGGTAATATCCCTTTTCAAGATTTGATTGCTCCCGTGCTGATTTTCCAACGTCTCGAACAGTTTGACTATGCCGGTGCTGCCGTTATTGGTACCGTTATGTTACTGGTTTCTTTAGCCTCCTTATTAATCATCAACTGTCTGCAAAGTTGGGGTAATCGCATTAACCAAAGACCGTAAACTTGCGGGCAACTATTTTTTTAATAAGGATGATATATGAAACCCCAAAATATCGGATATTTGCATCCCAAAAAATTAATCCAACCCGCCCAAAACTCTCAAACCCAGGTGAGCAATTTTGAGGTGGCTTTAGTCCTCGCTGTCATTCTGTTTGTCGGGTTAGTCTTATTTGTACCTGCTGCTAATATTTTTGTCGGTGCATTTAGAAACGGCTGGAGTGGTTTTGCCCGTGCTGTGACCTCACCGGAATTTCTGCACGCTGCCAAATTAAGCGTCATGATTGATGCTATTGTAGTACCAGTTAGTGTGATATTTGGAATTGTGACCGCTTTGGCGATCGCTCGTCATCAATTCCCCGGAAGAACACTATTATTAAGTATCATAGACCTCCCCTTTTCCATTTCCCCCGTAGTAGTCGGATTAATGCTAGTATTACTCTACGGACGACAGGGTTGGTTTGGTGCAGCCTTAGAGTCTGCTAATATCAGAATATTATTTGCCTTCCCCGGTATGGTTTTAGCCAGCGCTTTTGTCTGTATGCCTTTTGTCGCGCGGGAAGTTCTCCCAGCCTTAGAAGAAATTGGCACAGAACAAGAAGAAGCCGCTAAAACTATGGGAGCCAATGATTGGCAAACCTTCTGGCGGGTGACTTTACCTTCTATTCGCTGGAGTTTATTATATGGCATTCTTCTCACTAATGCCAGGTCTATGGGAGAGTTTGGCGCGGTGGCCGTAGTTTCGGGAAATATTATCGGCAAAACTCAGACTTTGCCCCTATTTGTCGAGGAAATGCACGTTCAATATCAGACTACTGCATCCTATTCTGCCGCCGTAGTTTTGGGAAGTTTGTCCTTTGTAACTTTGGTATTCAAAAAACTGTTGGAGGCGAAAAAGACCAAGTGAGGAAATTCTAGGTGCGATCGCTTGGTTTCGGGGGCGGGTTGATCAGGTTAACTGGTGACAAGTCTAATTAACTCCAGAACCCGCCCCTACAGGAACCCACCTCACTGGTTTCGGGGGCGGGTTGATCAGCTTGACTGCTGCTAAGTCTAATTAACTCCAGAACCCGCCCC
>NZ_JARPLC010000048.1:13316-32859 GCF_032350395.1 Limnospira sp. PMC 289.06 | reverse complement strand
GTCGAACAGACTCTATGCTGTTCACCATAGCACAAAATGCTTGGCTAAGTGAAAGCAGCCCTTCTAGGGCGGGGTTTTAGACCCATGATTTTTGATAAAATTTCAACTTGCCACTTGACGAAACCATCAACACTTGTTAGTATAGATTTAGTTGAACAAAACATCAACCCTTTAGGCTCTACTGATAGCGCTCAACTGTCAATTCAACCACATCATGCCCTAGATGTAGAGTCGAAGGCTCCCAGATGTTGGGTCAAATGGCGAACCGGAGGACAGATCCCATGCTTAGGACTTGGACTGATACCCATTACCAACTCAATGATCGCGACTGGCTGTATATTGCCACCCATGAGGAACTAGGTTCAGCGTCCCTAGTCTGTCCTGGTTATACGCGCGACGGTACAGGATTTAGCATTCACTTTACAGCGGCTCACACGGAGACCTTAGAGAAACTGATCGCTGTCCTAAAGATTTTGAAAGCACAACCCCAACCATTATCTACTTATCCTGAACCGGAAAAGACAGTTTCTGTGATTCGCTAAACGCTGATTTTATCCAAATTTTCACAACCTAAATAAACCATGAATAAAACCAACGAAAAACCCACAATTTCTGTATTTGGAAGTAAGCACAAAGAAGCGATTTTAGTGCCGGAAATGCCTATCGCTGTCCGCAATAATTGCCAATCGGGAAAATGGATGATTGGAGATGAAGAATATGGCTCTAAATGCTCGATGACGATTATCAAATTTAGCAAATTTTTTGGCAGTTTAGGGCAAACTAACAACACATTATGGGGACAAATTTGGTTTGTGGCTGAATCGGGAGAACTTCCCCAAGGTGTTGTACTGGTCACCTATATTAAAAGTCGCTCTCTCAGTGATTTTAACCGCTTGGTGGCTTCTGTACAAAGCCAAGGTGTAGAACCCGCTATGGGGATTTTTGTGCCGGAATTTGTCCGCCATTCTGGTCAGAAACCTGATGAAAATGGAGTGGTAAAGCCGATTAATTACTATAGTTTAAAGTGGTCTTGGGTCGAACGTAGTGATTGGTCGATTTTAGAACAGGCGGCGGCGGTTTTAGCTGATGGGGCTAACCTGTCCCGTATGATTGACTTGGAAGGAACCCGACAAATGATCTGTTTGGATAATTTGTCACCTCATGAAGTGGCTTGTTTGATGGCGGCTCATTCCCCCTCAGATCGCGACAATGAGATGATGTTACCTCCGGCTAATGATCAACAAATTCCGGTAGCAGTGTCTTAGGGATTGAATCGGATTGATAGCTTAACTCTCCCCTGACCGAGGGGAGGGTTAGGAAGTGAAAATTTAGAGGATATCTGATGAAAAATGTAGTCCGGTTAACGCGAAAGGATTTGTGGGAACGTCAACTGCTGCAAAACTTGAGTTTAAGCGATCGCCTCCGAAATCATACCCTAGAAGATATCTCTAGTCTATCTGATGATTTGCAACATATTAGTTTTGTGGTAAAATCCATTCAGACAAACTATCAGGCTGTTCTCGAAGAAAATCAACGTTTGAAGTCTTTGCTAATGGGATTAATTGATGGTTGCTATTGATGGGAAGGTAATCGCTGCCCGAATTGTCGAGCCATTTTAGCAACTTTAAACCCTGAGCAACCCGCTATAAGTGAGCAGCCCAAAAACTCAGATCAAAGTATCGCTAAAATCCGGAGATTTGTCGATAACCACGAGGGTTAAGTTGGCAATTTTCGGGTGATTTTATGAATCTAAAATGAGCGAGGTCAAATCATGAGCAAATTAGCATCTTTAGAAACCCAGTCTCAAATTATGGCGGCGTTCTCTAAAATTATTAGCGATCGCCAAAATATAGTTTCCAAGGTAGCGACCAAAGAAGAACAAGCCGAACGGGAAAAACGGAAACAGGTTCTGGAACAGGCGGCGACTTATACGGTTGATAGCTTGGTGAAAGGATTAGCAGATTTACAGCTAGATTTTAGTGGTGTAATCACGGAACTTTCGGAAAAACTAGAAACCGAATCTGCTAAATTAGATGCTATTAAACGCGGCATTAGTATTCAATCTCAGCAACTGGAGGAACTCCAGAAAATCCGGGTGGTGGCTGATGTTTTGCATCTTTTAACCCAAGAACATCAAGAAAAGATGAACTTGCTAGAGACACAAGCGAGCCAAGGTCAAGAAAGCCTGGAAAAAGAGATGGCTAGGGAACGGAAGTTATGGGAAAAAGATGAAGAGGACTGGGAAGCGGCTGCGGCTGAATATCAAGAAAATATGGCTAAACATCGTCAGCAGGAAGTGGAGGATTATAATTATAATTTACAGCGCCAGCGACAAATTGAAACTGATCAATATGAGGAGGCGAAGCGTCGCTTAGAACGTGAAATTGAGGAAACTACTAAAGAAAATGAGAAAAATTGGCGAGAAAGGGAAAAAGTTTTGAATGCGGAACAGGCGAAATTTGAGAGCGATCGCCAACGGGTGGCTACCTTTGAGGAAGAGTTAAAACAGGCTTTAAATAAAGCGAAAGAAGAGGCGATTCAAGAAGCTACTCGCGAGGCAAAAGTTAAGGCGGATCTGTTGGCTAAGGAATGGGAATCTAATCAACAGGGATATCAATTGCAAGTGGCATCATTAGAAGCAACTATTGAGCGACAAAATGAACAAATCACGAATTTGTCGGCACAATTGCAGGAAACCATGAAACAGGCTCAAGATTTGGCAATGAGGGCGTTTTCTAGTAATCGTAACAATCAATAATTTCGGGAAAATTTAACTAGGAAAAATCGGAGAATAATTATCATGGCAAAAATCAGCGATCGCAACACCAAAGCGGAAATTTTAGCAGCCTATCATGAACTGCAAAAAGAACAGGAATCCCTGAAAGCAGAGGCTAGTAAATCCCCCGCCGCCGCGCCACCGTCGCCACCACCGCCACCCCCAGCAGCTACAGCAGTTAAGACGGTTACACCACCGGCACAACCGCCTAAGTCCAATAAGTCAAAATTGCAATCTACCCTAGATAATTTAACTATACTTCAGTCAAGTTTTGGGGGGGTAATTAGTGAATTATCAGACCAGTTAACGTCAGAAGCTACCCGACTACAAGAATTACAAAATGGGGTAGCAGAGGCGGAACAGCATTTGCTAGAATTGCATAATATTGAGTCAATAAGTGATGATACTTTAGATGTTTTGATTCAGCAGTATCATCAGAGTTTTAAAGAATTTGAGCAGGAATTAAGCGATCGCCGCGAGACTTTAGAACTGGAATGGGAACGACAACAAGCCACCTGGAAGAAGGAAAAAGAAGAACATCAACAGTTAGTTAAAGAACGCAATCAGACGGAGACTAAAAACCGGGAGCGCGACCAGGATACTTATCAATATAACCTGCAACTTGAGCGAGACTTAGACCAAGAACAATATCAACAAAATCAGGCTGAACTTTACAAACAGCTTGAGGAATTTCAACAGGAAAAGCAGCAAGAATGGTTAGAAACAGAAACAGCGATCGCTCAACGGGAACAAGAACATTTAGAAGTTAAAACCAAGGTGGCAGAATTTGAGAAAAACCTGGAAGATGCCATTAAAAAAGGCAAGGAAATGGGGCGGAATATCGGCAATTATCAAGCCAAAATTAAGGCTGATTTATGGGGTAAAGAAGTGGAAGGTCAAAAACAGTTCTACGAACTGCGAGTTAAATCCCTCAGCGAAACGATTAGCAATCAAGAAAATCGCATTCAAAGCATCTCTAAACAACTAGACTCAGCCCTCAAGCAAGTTCAAGATTTAGCGGTTAAGGCGATCGAAGGTTCCTCTAATTCTAATTCATTCCAAGCCATGAAAGAAATCGCCTTAGAACAGGCGAAAAATCAACAAAAGGGTAAATAGTCCCATAGGGGCGGGTTAACTAACATCAATCAACCCGCCTACTGTATGGAAATATAATTGATAATGGTGGGTGAGGGCGGGTTTATTAATCTTCTGGTTGGCAAATATAATTGATAATGGTGGGTGAGGGCGGGTTTATTAATCTTCTGGTTGGCAAATATAATTGACAGCGGAGGCGCGCCCCTACATGATATCGCCTTTTCTTATCAATCATCTGGTGGCTTTAGTTGCCATGGTCTGGCTATAATTGTAGTTATTGTAATAGAGAACAGCCCGATCTTGAGCAGTTAGATAATTAGGGTCATTAAAGGGGACTTGCTGCATGAGTTGGCTGGCGAGTTGCCAATTTTTGCTGATGGTTTCCCAGTCTTGTTGTGATTGAGCAGTTTGGGTCAAATTAGCTGCTTCTGTGGCTTTGCGGACGGCTTCAGCAAAGGGATCTGAATTAACTAGGGGTTCTGTGGGTGGCTCTATCTCTGCTTCTGGTGGGGGTTCTGGGGATGATTCTATCTGTGCTGCTGGTGGGGGTTCTGGGGATGATTCTATCTGTGCTGCTGGTGGGGGTTCTGGGGATGATTCTATCTGTGCTGCTGGTGGGGGTTCGGAATTAATTAGGGGTTCTGTTGTTTGTTGGGTTGTGGTAGCGATTAGGCTTTGGGAATTTGTGACAATATTGTTGACTATAAATTTGATGTATTCTAAGTTCCTATAACTTATGTTCAAGCTAATAATAAGGGTACATGAAACGGCGGCAATGGAGGCAAATTTTAATATTTGTTGGCGAGAAATGTGCTTTCTAATTAAGAATTCTGCCTGATATAAATACAGGGTTGAAATAAAGGAAATCAACATACCTGAACTAACTACTAATTGGGCTGATTCCCAATATCTGAGATGACAATAAGAGCTGTAACTGTAACATTGGTCAGGATAAAAAGGCACAACAACTATCAAAAAGACTAATGTAGCTATACATAAGATAATTACAGCTAGTATGCCTTCCCAAATACTTTGTGAACCTGGATATTTGGAGAATTTGCGAGGTTTTTTCAAAGCGGATTTTATGAAATGATGGCTATATGAAAAAACGGCAATTGCTGAAATTAAGCTACTGGCTAAAATAAATAATGCTAGGTGATGATTATTTGATATGTCATAGATAAAAGAACTCCAAAAACCCCCAAAGCGCGCGAAAATAGTCAAGACCAGAAAAGCCCATAAAAATAAGCCAGTTGTCCTTAACCAGGAACTAGGATAAGGGAACCATCGGGGCCATTTAAAGGGATATGCTGCTGGCTTAGGTGGTTTATGAGGGGGGGTTTGAGTGATGTCAATACATTGAGTCCAGGCGGGGTGAAATTGCGCTAATTCTCGACCTTGAACTACAATGTTGGTAATATTTTGAGGCTGAATTTTACTAATAATTTGTTTAACTAAATCAACGGAATAATCTTGATGAGGAAGTGTTGGAGACTCTAGGGTGATTTCGAGATAATCATTTTTGAGCTGGGTGTAAACGGTGGTATCCTCAAGGGGGAGTAGGTGTTGAATGACGGATGCGATCGCCTCTGGATCACCCAGCCTAGCTTGTTTAATGGAAGGTTGATTTTGCATAGCCCCTGATTGCCTGCTCGATCATCCAATTATAACAAGGTGATGGTGCGGGGTGATCATGGAAGTGGGAAAAAGTGGCTAGAGTAGGCTTTGCATTGTATCCCAAGTCAATCCTCGTTGAATATATTTAGGATTGGCGGGGTCATAGGGACTCAGGAGGCGATCTATCTCCAAAATTTGGGCATGGTCAGGTAAAACGGGAATATCAGGGTCAAAAGCAGTAGGTCGCATGAGAGAACTAGAAAAACCCTTAAAAATGGCAATTTCATCTAATTCTCCGTCAACTGAGACCCGCACGAGCAAAACTTCCCCAGGATGATTTTTGGTGTAATTTTCTAAGGTATCTTGCATGAGACTAATTTCCGGTAGCCGAACGTCCCTGTCTTCCGAGACGAATGACAACAAAATAGGCAAAACATCCGACATAAATTAAGAGGCCGACAATTGCCAAAAAGCCCAAAAATGGGGGATTCCAACCAGGATGAAAAATCTGTTTATACATCCAAGGGGGGTCAAGCCAAATTCTACAGCCGGGGTCAGCCAATAAATTCTCAGCGCTGAAAAAAGCGCAGCGAAGGGAAGGCAGAAAAATGAGGGCCCCGATCGCATTATAAACAGTAATCGCCCATCGCCAACTGGTGAGGGTCAATTTTAAGGGGGAAGGCTGCATATCCTCGATTTCTTCGTTGAGATCGACCCAAAACCATAAACTAACTGGGATGAGGATACGAGAAGCGATCGCACAAATAAAACCTATGGGGATAGCAGCGATCATCAGATAAAGGGTAATCATCAACAGACTAGCGACCCGCCAATAGATAATCAACAGGTGAGTGATAACCTCCAGCTTTTCCACCAGAGCCCAAATAAGTAAAATTAGGGGAAGGATAACCGTAAATATAACCGCGAGTCTGTAATCCATCCAAACCCAAGTCTCCAGACTTGACGGAGTAGCAGCTATGGATATGATGGGGTTTAACATTATATTTTGATAGAGAGTGCTGAGACCGTGCAGGAGCGACCCAAGACCATTTCGGTCAGTTTTCCCAAAACCGAAAAAATATGACCCATTATGGGTCAGGTATGCCCCCTAGCATGGCGATTTAGCCAAGGCTAGGGGAGTTAGGTAAACCAGGGGCAGTTAATCGTCGTAAAGCCGGCACTCTGCGGCTTCTGGGTTATTGTCACAATAAACCTCAAAAGAGCTTTTCTGGGGTTTTTGCTTTTTGTGAGCCGCCGCCGCCTGAACTTCTTCTACAGCATCCCAAGCCGCCGCGCACTCTGGGGAGGTTCCCCCTTGAGTATCGCAGACGTTACGGGCTTCTTCCCGTTCTTTTTCGATGATTTCGTTAATGTCGTTGTTCATATAACCTCTTGTCCAATCTTACAAATTTTACCAAAAGCCTGACCCAATCAACTATGATAGCAGGCAATGATTGAGATAGTTCCCTGCATCAGATAAATTTAGGCTGCCCATAGTTTGTAATAGATCACTCGAAAGCGTCAACCCAAAATCGGAAGTAATCTTTTAATATTTCTCGTAACCCACCATAAATCAAGTGATAGCAACTTTAGGATAATGATAAATACAACAGGACCCATGGAGTGGGTCAGCGCGATTTCCACTCGTCCATCCTTGGAAGCAGCAGTGACGGAGGTAGTTAAAAAATGTCAAGAATCGCTGAAATCGTCGCCGGATCTAGGTTTGGTGTTTATATCTTCGGCGTTTAGCAGTGATTATCCCAGACTCATGCCATTATTAGCGGAACAGCTTTCGGTGCGGGTGCTAATTGGCTGTACAGGTGGCGGTATAGTTGGTATGCAGACGGAAACACAGGTAAAAGAAATCGAGGGTAAACCCGCATTAGGCTTATGTTTAGCCCATCTTCCGGGGGTTGATATTTGTCCTTTTCATCTAACTACCAATGATCTACCTGATTTAGATAACCCCCCAGAGGACTGGGTAGAATTGATTGGGGTTCATCCCCAAAATGACCCTCAATTTATTGTGTTGATTGACCCGTTTTATGGGAAGATTAATGATCTCCTACAAGGGTTAGATTATGCCTATCCAGAATCGCCGAAGGTGGGAGGATTAGCTAGTTCTGGGATGATGGGTCGGGCGACGGCTGTATTTTGTAAGGGCGAGATGTACTCTGCTGAAGCTGTGGGAGTGGCCTTAACGGGAAATATTGTCTTAGAAACTATTGTGGCTCAGGGATGTCGTCCCATTGGGGAGCCTTATCGGGTGAGTGAAGGGGAAAGAAATATTATCTTAACGGTGCAGAAATGTTCGGAAACTGATGGTCTGAATATTAACTGTGGCGACGAAGTCGCGCCTTTAGAAGCACTACAGGAATTGATCGCGGAACTGGGGGAAGAAGACCGACAACTGGCTCAAAATTCGTTGTTTGTGGGTGTGGCGCGCGATGAGTTTAAAGCCAATTTAGAATCGGGGGATTTTTTAATTCGTAATTTGATGGGAGTTGACCCCAGAGTGGGGGCTATGGCTATAGGCGATCGCGTTAGACCGGGACAACGCATTCAGTTTCATTTGCGCGATAGTCGCACTTCTGCGGAAGACTTGAAAGGGTTACTAACTCGCCACCAGAAGCTGACAGAAGCTACTACAGAAGTAGCTAAGGAAGGGGCGCTGATGTTTTCCTGTTTGGGACGGGGAGAAAATCTTTATGGCCAGCCAGATTTTGACTCGAATCTATTTCGGGAGTATTTTAAAATACCCCTAACGGGATTTTTCTGTAATGGTGAAATCGGACCCGTGGGAAATGCTACATTTTTGCATGGGTATACTTGTGTTTTTGGCATTTTGCGCCAACGGTAATATTTTGAGATCACATCATGCAAATCAAAAAAGCGTTAGTAACTGGGGCTTCATTCGGTATTGGGGAAGAGTTTGCTAGACAAATAGCCCGCCAAAATAGCGATCTGGTTTTGGTAGCCCGATCGCAAGATAAATTAGAAAAGTTGGCCTCGGAGTTACAATCCCAATACGGGGTAAAAGTCCAGGTAATCAGCCAAGACCTGACGGAAGCGGGCGCGGGACAGGTAATCTTTGACCAGGTGGAGGGGGGACCGGAGACGGTGGATCTGTTGGTAAATAATGCGGGGTTTGGGGACTATGGACCTTTGGATGAGCGATCGCTCGCTAAACAATTGGCAATGGTGCAACTCAATGTTACCGTCCTGGTAGAGTTGACCCATCTATTCCTGGGGGTGATGAAAGCCCGCAGCTTTGGGGCGATCGTCAATGTATCATCGATCGCCGGATATCAAGCCCTACCCTATATGTCTGTATACTCTGCCACGAAAGCCTTTGTGGTCAACTTTAGTCAGGCTATATGGGCGGAAAATCAGGATACAGGGGTGCGGATTTTATGCCTTTGTCCTGGCCCGACAGAATCGAATTTTTTTGAAAATGCCGAATTTCCCCAGTCCATGAAAGGCTCTGGTAACAATTATGCCAGCGCCGCCGAAGTGGTGAAGGAAACCCTCTCTACCTTAGACAAAAAAGACTCTACCCTGGTGACGGGAGGTATCCCTAATCAGATTATTGTCAACTTACCACGGTTAATGCCCAGAGATACCATAGCCAGTTTGGTAGAAAAGCAATTCCGACCCAAAGGGTAGCTTTCCCTTCTGTTTAGCCTAATTTATCAATTCAATAAGCTGTGGTAGATGTTTTCTGCAACAATGGTTTGTTAAACCGTTTGCGCTTTGTGCAAATCGGAGCAGATTTCAAAAAAACAATTTTGGTTATGAAGCGTTATCGTTCAATTTTGGCTTGTGTTTTGGCATTTGTAACCGCCTTCGTGGTAGGTTGCAGTTCTCCTGTGGCGGTGGAACCTCCCAGCTATAGCAGTATTCAGCTTGAAAAAATCCAGGAGTATAAATCTAATATCGTGGCTATACGCGATCGCTCCACCACAGAACTGGTTAGTTATATCCAAAAGGGTGACTGGATCAATATCGATAATTTTGCCCACGGTCCCTTTGGTACTGTACTTCAGGAAATGAACTATGTAGTTCGGAACCTACTTCCCAATGAACAACCAGAAGCCCGCAAATTGTCCCGCGAGGTGTTTGAGCATTTACAGGATATGAGTGAGGCGGCGGCTAAAGCCGATCGCCAACAGGCGGCTATCAGCTATCAGGAAGCCCTGAAAGACCTAGATTTGTTTTTGAGCAAATTTCCCCAAGTTTAGGGAATAGGCAGTTAGGGAAGGCGAGGCGCGTGGCTTATGACTAGGGTTGTGATTGTCGGGTGTGGCATTATCGGGGCGGCGATCGCCTACGAACTTAGTCTGGTGTCGGGGTTAACCGTCACGGTGGTAGATCGTCATCCACCCGCTACCCAGTCAACCGCCGCCGCTTTGGGGGTATTAATGGGGGTCATTAGTCACAAAACCAAGGGGCGGGCTTGGGCTTTACGGCGCGAGAGTATGGCACGCTATGAAACCCTAATTCCTGAATTGGAAGCCTGTAATGGGTATGCCATTCCTTTTAACCGCCAAGGGATTTTGATGTTAGGGTTTGAGGGGGAAAATTGGCATCGTTGGCAAGAATTAGCTACTATCCGCCGTGAACAAGGTTTTCACCTGGAGTTAATGGATCAGCCAACTGTGCGATCGCATTATCCCCAGATTAATTGTGAGCGAGTCACGGGGGCGATATATTCCCCAAGCGATCGTCAAGTGAACCCCACAACTATAACTAAAGCCCTAGTAGCCGCCGCCCAAAAAAATGGGGCTAAATTTAACTTTGGTGTTAATGTCGAGGGCTGGGAAATTACCCAGTTGGGTCATGGTCAGAAACTCTGTCAGCGCCTAAATACTGCCTCTGGAAGCCTTCCGGCTGACTGGGTGGTGGTGGCAGCGGGTTTGGGGAGTACACCCCTACTCCAGAGCCAATCTATGCCCTCTGGGGTAACAATTAAACCCGTCCTCGGACAAGCCCTCAAATTGCGCTGTGGTGAACCTTTGGGGGGTAATCATCCTCAACCTGTGATTACTGGGGATGATGTGCATATTGTACCTTTGGGGGGTGCTGAATATTGGGTGGGTGCAACGGTGGAATTTCCAGACCCCAGCGGGGAAGTCCAAGGGCAACCACAACAACTTGATTCTATTCTCCAAGGGGCGATCGCTATTTGTCCCGCCCTCGCCCAAGGGGAAATTATCCACCAATGGCATGGGTTAAGGCCTCGTCCAGAAGGTAGACCCGCCCCGGTTATCGGTCCTTTGGCGGGTTTTGCTAATGTCCTACTCGCTACGGGACACTACCGCAACGGGGTGTTATTAGCCCCAGCAACCGCCTTAGAAATACGTCAGATGATTAGTGGTAGCATTTAGACCGCCAAAAACTCTTTAATGACTTCCCGACTGAGATCTTCAGTTAAGCCAGAGGCAACTATTCCGCCTTTTTGCATGGCATAATAGCGATCGGCTTGGCGGACAAAGTGTAAATGCTGTTCCACCAATAACACAGAAATTCCCCTAGTTTCAATAATCCGCCGCACCGCTGCTTCAATTTCTAGGATAATTGAAGGTTGAATGCCCTCTGTGGGTTCATCTAAGACTAATAGACGCGGCTTTCCCATTAACGCCCTGGCGATCGCTAATTGTTGCTGCTGACCACCGCTAAGGTCTCCCCCCATACGAGACAGCATAGTTTTTAACACTGGGAATAAATCAAAAATATCCTCTGGTATTTCTCTTTTACCTCTCCCGGCTTTCCCAGAGGCTTCCAAGCCTAACAGGAGATTTTCCTGCACCGTGACGCGGGGGATAATTTCTCGCCCTTGGGGAACATAACCAATGCCTAATTTAGCCCGTTTGTGGGTGGGAATTTGGGTAATGGGAACATCCGCAAATTTCACCTGTCCGGTGCGAGGTTTGAGTAGTCCCATGATGGTTTTTAATAAGGTAGTTTTTCCCACACCATTACGACCAATTAGACAAACCATCTCCCCCACCGGAACACTTAAATCAACATCCCGTAAAATGTGGCTTTCTCCGTAATAAACATTCACACCAGAAACCTGTAACATGAGGTTTGATGGGATGATATGGGGTTGGATATCGGCTTGAGTTGATGTCATTTTACTTACTCCTCCTTTCCTAAATAAACCTCAATCACTCTGGGGTCATTTTGCACCTGATCCATATTTCCCTCAAACAAAACTGAGCCCTGGTGTAATACTGTCACCTGACGCGCTATTTGTCGGACAAATTCCATGTCATGTTCAATCACAATAATTGAGTGACTTTCCGCTAAGGCTAACAATAAATTACCGACGTTTTCCGTTTCCTCATCAGTTAGTCCCGCCACCGGTTCATCAACTAATAATAAATCGGGGGACTGCGCCACTAGCATACCAATTTCTAGGCGCTGCTTTTCACCGTGGGCTAAAAATTCGGCTTTTAATTCGGCTTTGGCTGCTAAACCCACCGTTTCCAACAGTCCCGCCACGGTTCGTTTTTCTCCAGAAATAGGGCGACGAAATAGGGTAGGAAACACATTTTTATTTTGATTAACCACCAGATCCAAGTTTTCGGCTACGGTCAAATTTAGATAAACTCTGGGAGTCTGAAACTTGCGACCAATTCCTAGCCGAGCGATTTTATATTCCGGGATATTGCCTAAATTCCGACCCTTAAATATAACTTGTCCTTGGGTAGGTTGCACTTTTCCGGTGATGGTATCTAAAAAGGTAGTTTTTCCCGCACCATTAGGGCCGATAATTACCCGCAATTCCCCAGTTTTCATGCTAAAGTTAAGGTTATTGAGGGCTTTAAAACCATCAAAATTTACGGTAACATTTTCGATTTCTAAGATATTCATGACCAGTCAATTAATCAACTCAATATTAACTCTCAAGTTCTTCGCGTTCTAATTGCAATTCGGGGTCTTCTTCTAGTTGAGGATAGGTCATGATAGGCTGTCGTAAACCTAAGAGCGATCGCATATATTCCCAACCATCTGTTCGTAACCATCCCACTATACCACTAGGGAGAACTGTCACCACAATTAAGAATAATGCCCCTTGAAAAAATAGCCAAACTTGGGGGAATTGTTCACTGAGGAAGGTTTGACCGAGGCGCACTAATACAGTTCCCAAAATCGCCCCAACCAGGGTAGCCCTACCGCCAACGGCTACCCAAATCACCATTTCAATAGAAAAGGCTACCTCCATAAAACTAGGGGTGATAATACCACTTTGAACAGTATATAATGCTCCAGAAATTCCGGCGATCGCCCCCGAAATCGCAAAGACCAAAACCTTAAACCCGGTGGGGTCATAGCCAGAAAATCTCACCCGATTTTCATCGTCTCGAATGGCTACTAATAAACGCCCAAACCTCCCACTGGTCAGCCACCGACACAGTAAATAAATTAAGATCATCAACAGAATCGACAATTCATAAAATACCAGTTGGGCGGCGGGGGAACCCGCCTGAGTCCCAAAAATCATAGTGGTATCTGTTTTGAGTCCATTGGTGCCGTTAATATATTTTTGTTGACCGTTAAACAGATGAAAAAATACCAGCAAAGCCGCCTGAGTGAGGATGGAAAAGTAAACCCCTTTAATGCGGTTACGAAATACCAAATATCCCAAGATTGCCGCCACGATACCGGGAATTAAAAAGATGGCAACTAGGGTAAACGGAAACGAATAAAATGGTTCCCAAAACCAGGGAAGGTTTTCGACTCCATACAGCATAAAAAAGTCGGGAATTTGACCTTCTGGAAGCTGTAACTGTAAATACATGGCTAGGGCGTATCCTCCCAGGCTAAAAAAGATGCCATGTCCTAAACTTAGCAGTCCTGTATATCCCCAGATTAAATCAATCCCGAGGGCGACAATACATAGGGATAAGAAACGCCCCAATAGCTTTAATCTGAAGACTGGCAAAGCTAAAGGCATAATCACACCTAAAATAATGGCGATCGCTATAATTACCACAATTTCAATGAGTCGCTGTTGTTGCTTCTGTTTTTGTTGGGCGATCCTACCGATTTCCTGATTCATATATATGACCCAATTAACCTTAATTAACCATGGATAAAATGTTGATTTTTCAAGTGTTCGCAAATCCCCATCTACAACTCAGCAGTTCTGCCTTTAGGCGGGAAAATGCCAGCAGGTTTAATTTGCAAAAAGGCAATAATTAGCGCAAAGACTAACACCTTAGACATACTGGTTGTGGCAAAGAAACTCAAGAAATCGACCACAGGCTGTAGAACATCCACAGAGGATAATAAGAACGCCAATGTTCCCGAACCAATCAAATAAATTAAGCTGCCTATAGCTAAAGCGGCTAACACCGTCCCCAGCAAATTTCCCACCCCACCAACTACCACGACCATAAAGGTATCAACGATATAATTTTGTCCGGTATTCGGTCCGACTGAACCCAATAAAGTAATCGCACAACCTGCCACCCCAGCCAGTCCCGAACCCATAGCAAATGTCAAAGCATCAACCTGGTCTGTAGGGATACCCAAACAAGCACTCATTTGGCGATTTTGAGTTACTGACCTAATCCTTAAACCCCAATTAGAGCGATTAAGAAATAGGTAAATCAACCCCAAACATACCAACCCCAGAATAATAATAAATACCCGCGCATAAGGAACTTGAAAATTCCCTAGGGCGAACCCTCCTCGTAACCAAGCGGGGGCGGTCACATCGACATTTCGGGCGCTAAACCAGGGTCTGGTCAAAACTTGCCCTGCTAAGTTACCCATCAGAATACTAGCAGTTGTAGAAATTCCGATAGATAAGACTAACAAAACTGCCCTCGCCCACTTGCGAATTTTCTCCCAGTCCTGGCGACGCTTAACGAAGAATAAGCCCCCAAAAAACAAGAGGGAAAATAAGCCCAAACCGATTACCATTTGCCAGTTGACACTACGGACAAATTGGCGTAAAATTAGACTAACCCCCCAGGTGGCTAATAAGGTTTCTAAGGGTCGCCCATATAGGTATCGAATCACGCCTCTTTCTAATAATAATCCGACTAAAGCGGCGACAATGAAGGCAACGGGAATAGCCAAGAATATATAGAAATTAAACAGGGGTTCTCCCAGGGGTCTAAACATATTCTGCACGACAAAGGTGGCATAAGCACCCAGCATCATTAACTCCCCGTGGGCGAGATTAATTACCCCCATTAATCCAAAGGTGATTGAGAGTCCTAAAGCGGCGAGGAGTAAGACGGAACCGATACTGATGCCATTAAAAAAAGCGATCGCAAGTTCTTGCATTTTTCAAGATTTAAATAACATAGATTCAGGCTATTTAAGAAAGGGCAACCCTTCCGAGTTGCCCCTAATTTGGGAAGGTTTAAACCCCTTCCATTCGGAATCTTTCACCACGGGCGGGGTCAGTCCAATCGCAGGCATAACCCCTGGTGCTAGGAACATACTGATTCCAGGCTAATGGTTCAACCGGACCATCAGAAGACCAGATAATATCAAATAAACCATCATCACGGACTTGACCAATTCTCACAGTCTTAGATAAGTGATGATTAGGATTAATAGTTACTAACCCATGGGGGGCTTGTAATTGCTGACCTATTGCCGCCGCCCTAACGGCTTCTAAATCGTCCGCTGTCCCCGCTTGTTCAACTGCTTGTTTCCACAGATAAACCATAGTATAAGCAGCCTCCATGGGGTCATTAGTAACCCGGTCTTGACCATGTTTAGCCTTAAATGCCTCCACCCAAGTCTGATTTTCTGGGGTCTCTACAGTTTGAAAATAGTTCCAAGAGGCATAATGTCCAATTAGGAACTCTCGGCCGATTTGTTGCACTTCCTCTTCAGCGATACTCACGGACATGACCGGGTATAAATCCGGTGTTAATCCTGAACCCTGTAGCTGTTTAAAGAAAGCGACATTACTATCACCATTTAGGCTATTAAAAATCACGCCTCCGTTGGGCAATGCCTGCCTAATCTTGGTAATAATTCCGGTAACTTCTGTATTTCCTAAAGGTAGATAATCTTCGTCTACGGTAGTGCCACCTTTAGCCCTAAGCTGTTCTTTAATGATGGTGTTTGCTGTGCGGGGGAACACATAGTCAGACCCGACCAAAAAGAACTCTCGACCTTTATTTTCTAATAGCCAATCGACGGCTGGTTCGATTTGTTGATTGGGTGCAGCCCCAGTGTAAAAAATATTCCGAGAACATTCCTGCCCTTCGTATTGCACGGGATACCATAACATATGGTTTCGGGATTCAAACACATCTTTAACTGCTTTCCGACTGGCAGAAGTCCAGCAACCAAAAACGGTAACCACTTGGTCTTGGTCAATGAGTTTTTCGGCCTTTTCGGCAAAGGTCGGCCAGTCAGAAGCGCCATCTTCAACTACTGCTTCAATCTGTTTTCCTAACACTCCTCCGGCTGCATTTATTTCAGCGATCGCCATTTGTTCGGCTTCCACAACCGTGGTTTCACTAATTGCCATAGTTCCACTTAAAGAGTGGAGAATACCGACCTTAATCGTATCGCCGCTGCCACTTCCAGGAGTCCCAGTTGTGGCATCTTCCGAGGGGGAACCACAGGCTTTTAATAGTACACTAGCACCCAAGGTAGCCGACCCATACAATAAAAACTTGCGTCGCCCTAATCTTCTGTTTATCATATCAATTTTACCAGTTGTAACGGGAACTAATCGAAGCAGGAAATTATCACAAGTTTGACAATTTCTTTTTAATTACTAGCCAATTTCCGAGAGTTGATGCTACTTGAGTAAATTTAAGACCAATTACATACCACCAAGGTTAGTTTTACCATGGATAAATCTACTCAAGCCCATAGACTTAATTAAGCATTTACCCTTAGCTAACTTGGTGAGAGAGAAATGGTCTTAACTTTTAGTTAACTTTAAGGCTAGTGGTGTATCCTAGGCTAAGTCAACCCCAAAAAATGTAGCTATTAATACAGTTTTCCGGTCAAAAGTGAGCATTGGGGGCTAATCATCAGTTATGGAGGTTAATAACTATATGTGACCTGAATATGATATCATAGAAAAATTTTGTTTCTGGTTGTGGAAATTTTAAGCTAAACAGCGATCGCATGAATTTTGAATGGTTGAGTATTGCCATGTTTATCGTGGCTTTAATAGTGTTAGCATTAGGCTATCCAGTGGCTTTTTCCTTGGGTGGTGTCGCCCTAATTTTCACCCTAATTGGCATAATTTTCGGAGTATTTGATCCCATTTTATGGTCAGCCATGCCACAGCAGATATTTGGGATTATGAACAATTTTACACTGCTGGCAATTCCCTATTTTATTTTCCTAGGTTCAATGCTAGAAAAAACTGGCATAGCCGAAAACCTGTTAGAAACCATGGGAATATTATTCGGAAGAATGCGGGGAGGATTAGCGATCGCCGTTATCATAGTAGGGGGACTTCTAGCCGCCACCACCGGAGTAGTCGCCGCCACCGTCATAGCTATGGGTTTAATTTCCCTGCCCACCATGCTACGCTACAGCTATAATAAAAGACTCGCCACCGGAGTAATTGTAGCATCAGGAACCCTAGGGCAAATTATCCCGCCCAGTGTAGTTTTAGTAGTCTTAGGAGATCAACTAGGAGTTTCCGTCGGCAACCTATTTATTGCCTCAGTAATTCCCGGACTATTAATGACTACCGCCTTTATTATTCATGTGGCGATCGCCTCCTGGTTACGCCCTGATATCGCCCCCGCCTTACCCACAGAAGTCCTCACAGCACCCGGTCTCAAACAGCGAGTCATCAAAGTATTAATTCCGCCCATATTACTGATTTTGTTAATCTTGGGAAGTATATTTTTTGGCATAGCCACACCCACAGAAGCCGGAGCCGTGGGATGTGTAGGATCAATTATCCTAGCCGCTTTTAACCGTCAACTGACCAAGGATAACCTATATCGCGCCTGTGATGCCACCCTACGAACCACCAGTATGGTAATATTTATCCTGATAGGTTCACGAGCTTTTAGTTTAGTGTTTCGGGGACTAGGGGGAGATAACATAGTTAAAGATATGTTTCTCAATCTTCCTGGCGGTCAAATCGGCTTTTTGATCATCTCAATGTTAATCGTATTTCTGTTGGGATTTTTTATCGATTTTTTCGAGATAGTCTTTATTGTAGTTCCCCTTTTACTGCCCATTGCTCAAAGCTATAATATGGATTTAGTCTGGTTTGGGGTAGTATTAGGCGCTAATTTACAAACATCCTTCCTCACCCCTCCCTTTGGCTTTGCTCTATTTTACCTACGAGGTGTGGCTCCTGCGTCTATCAGCACCGAAGACATTTATCACGGTGTGATTCCATTCATCACCCTACAGCTTATCGTTTTAGGGTTGATAGTCGTCTTTCCCTCCCTGGTCAACTTTTTGCCAGATCTCGCTCAGAACATCGGCCGTTAGAATAGATACAGTTAGCGACATTACTTATTTGTGCGATTAGATAATCATTATGGCGAAACCCACTCAGGAACAGTTACAACAAGAACTCGAGCAAACTAAATCCGAATTGCGTGATGTTTGGGAGGAATTAGAACGAGTCCAGTCTCAGTTTGAACAGGTATCCGGGGAACTCCAACAGGCTCAGACCCAAATTCCACAGCAGGAAACAGCCTCTGATACTAACTGTCAACAGGAATTAGAAGCGCTCCGGTCTCAGTTAAATCAGGTTTTGGCGGAATTGGAGCAGGCTAAGACTCAAATTCACCAGCAGGAAGCGGAAAAAGCACAACTGGAGTCCCTACAACAAGAGCTACAGACTACTCAAGATAGTTTGAACACGACTCGCACCCAGTTAGACCAGGTTCAGGCTCAAATTCAGCAGGGGGAAACGGACAAGGCGGAACTGGAGTCGGTCAAACAGCAGTTACAGGAAGCTCAAGCCAAGCTAACTAGCACTACTGAGGAGTTAGAAAAGGCTAAGACTCAAATTCAGGAGGCGCAAGGGTCAAAAGCACAACTGGAGTCGGTCAAACAGCAGTTACAGGAAACTCAAGCCAAGCTAACTAGCACTACTGAGGAGTTAGAAAAGGTCAACTGTCAGTTTGATGAGGTATTGGGGGAATTTGAGGAAACTCATTTTAAGTTACATCAAATTCAGCAGGAAACAGCCTCGGATACGGAGAGCAAGCAAGAATTGGAACGGGAGCTCAATTCTCAGTTAAATCAGGTTTTGGGGGAATTGGAACAGGCTAAGACTCAAATTCAGGAGGCGCAAGGGTCAAAAGCACAACTGGAGTCGGTCAAACAGCAGTTACAGGAAACTCAAGCCAAGCTAACTAGCACTACTGAGGAGCTAGAAAAGGCTAAGGCTCAAATTCAGCAGCAGGAAGCAGATAAAGCGGAACTGGAGTCGCTACAAAAAGAGTTACAGACTATTCAAGGTCAGCTAACCAGCGCCACTGAACAGTTAGACCTGCTTCAGTGTCAGTTTGATGAGGTATTGGGGGAACTGGAACAGGCTCATATTCAGGCTCAACAGGCGCAACAGGAAAAAGCACAACTGGAGTCTGTTCAACAGGAGTTACAGGAAACTAAAGAGAAATTTACGAGCATTCAGCAGGAGTTACAGCAGGGTCAGTTGAAGTTTGATGAGGTATTGGAGGAACTAGAAAAGGCTCATATTCAGGTTCAACAGGCGCAAGGGTCAAAAGCACAACTGGGGTCTGTCCAACAGGAGTTACAGGAAACTAAAGACAAGCTGAATAATAAGACTGAGGAGTTGAAACAGGCTCAGTTTATGCAAAAAGAAGCGGCTGAGGAAGTTGATAAGACTAAGGCTCAGTTACACGAGGCGCGACAAAATCTGCAAACACTGCGATCGCAAAAAGAGGAGACGGAGGGACTTTTGCAGAAGTGTCACGCTCAACTTCAGGAAACTATGGAGGTATTAGAGTCCTCCCACAGTCAACACAAACAGACTCAAGGGGAATTGGAACAATTGCGATCGCAAAAAGAGGAGACGGAGGGACTTTTGCAGAAGTGTCACGCTCAACT
>NZ_JARPLC010000048.1:0-13307 GCF_032350395.1 Limnospira sp. PMC 289.06 | reverse complement strand
TCAGGAAACTATGGAGGTATTAGAGTCCTCCCATAGTAAATACAAACAGACTCAAGAGGAATTGGAACAATTGCGATCGCAAAAAGAGGAGACGGAGGGACTTTTAGAGAAGTGTCACGCTCAACTTCAGGAAACCATGCAGGTATTAGAGTCCTCCCATAGTAAATACAAACAGACTCAAGAGGAGTTGGAACAATTGCGATCGCAACTACAAGAAAAGGAACAGGAATTCACAAATTATCCGGTTCAAGCCTCACCAGTTCCAGCTTCCCCCCCAGCACCTGTAGCAGTAGCAGCAATGGAGTGGGAAACCTTTTAACTAACATTATAGCATCTGCCAGGACTATATTGGGGGCTACCAAATATCCTGGCGGGTTCCGAGTTAATTTAAGTCATCAGAAATCAGTTATTCCTATTCCTGTACCCAAACAGATACAGAACCCCCGTCACAGGAAAAGTGACCCCATCCCCATTCATTGGTATAAACAGGTTCTTTGATGTGTTCTGTCAGGTCAATAAATTTAGCATTAGGTTTACCAACTTCCATCCATTTTTGACCAGGAATGTTATCACTCATAATCACAGCTATACCTTGGGGGTGTTCTTCATCACCTAAACGAGTCCAACCGATGACATTGTAGTTGTCGAAGTAATCGTATTGTTCCCCGTAGGAGTAATTATGTCGCGCATATAATAACTTATCAATTATCCAACGGTGGGAGGGTAAAACAATTTTATAACTGTTACCATCTCTGCCATAATCTTCGTATTCTGCGCCATAATAGTCAGCATAGAAAATACAGGGATAACCTTCTCGTCGCAGCAGAATAATCGCATAAGCCAACGGTTTAAACCAAGGTTCAACGGGTGCTTCTAAGGATTGTAAAGGTTGAGAATCATGATTTTCTACAAAGGTGACCGCATTAATGGGGCGTTCCTGCATAAAAGTGCGATCGAGAATAGTTCTCATGTCGAAGTTACCCCCCGACTTACTGGCATAATAAAACTTATAGTGTAGGGGAACATCAAACACAGACATTCGACCGCCAACTGTATCTACATACCAATGAAGAGTATCAAGGTCATTGTACCAATATTTACCTACCATAAACAAGTCTTTACCGACGTGATTTTCTAGGGTTTCTATCCATTGTGGGAAAAACCAAGCCGAAATATGTTTAATCGCATCAAGGCGGAAACCATTAACTCCTGTGGTATCCAGATACCATTTAGCCCAGTTAGTGATTTCGTCTCTAACTTCTCGATTTTGGAAATCGAGATCACAACCCATTAAATAGTTAAAATTCCCCTTTTCCAAGGACACATAATCATCAAAAACCTTACCTTCAAACAGATAAATGGTTGAGGAATCTTTAGTAAAGTCATCATAATCAACCGCATCAAAATGCCACCAATGCCATTGAAAATCAGAATGTTTGCCTTGACGACCAGGGAAAGTAAAATGAGTATAGGCTTTAATATCTCGCATTTCCCCAATTGGATGAATCCGATTATTCATAGCAAAAGGAGTAGCTTTAACCACCTCAGTTTCATCGCCTCCCATTCTATGATTAACTACAATATCAGCGTAAACTTGAATGCCAGCATTTTGGGCAGCATGAATGGCATCTAAATACTGTTGGCGATCGCCATATTTGGTTCTGACAGTTCCCTGTTGATCAAACTCCCCTAGATCATACAAATCATAAACACCATAGCCCACATCATATTTACCTTTCTTCCCTTTATAAGCTGGGGGAAGCCAGAGGGCGGTAATACCAGCATCGGCTAATTCTTGGGCGTTTTCTTTAAGTTGATTCCATAAAATCAAATCGGGATCGATGTACCAATGGAAGTATTGCATGATTACGCCATTAATCATCTAAATTTCTCCTGTCTGAGTCCCAAAAAATATATTTCAATTATAGGATGGTTTTCCGAAACCGATAAGAATACCAGACAAAGCGCCAAGTTCTAGGCTGGTGTCAGCACCGGGGAGAGAAGAACGTCCAACCCGATGACTTTCCCCTAATAATGGCTGAGGTGGGGGCGGCTAACATAATCTCAAGCTAAACTATACAGTAATGGTTAGATTAAAAGATACGGCAACAGCAAAGGTAAATGTGAATATGAAAAGTTCCTGGATCAGCAGATTGGGACAACCAGTTAAATCATCAGCCATGTCCAAAAAGCATTTGTGGCGGATTTTGGGGGGTTGGGTGATTTCCCAAAGTATCCTTTTGGGGACTCCAGCTTTGGCTAATCGTGATTCTGGGTCGATGAGTTATACAGACTTGTTGCAGAAAATCGAAGCGGGACAGGTCATCAGAATTCAAGAATACCCATCACGACAAGTTGCTAGAGTCACATTCACAGACGAAGCCAACGGACAACAGATTAGGTTTGTGGCACTATTTGACCATAACCCGGAACTGATGGCGGCGCTGCGGGAAAACCCGGTAGACTATGAGGTGAGACCTTCAGCCGACAATAGCGCGGCTATGGGTTTAGTGGTCAATGTTTTGGTGATTGTGGCGGTCTTAGCTTTTCTGCTGATGATTCTGCGGCGGTCTTCCCAGTCTTCGGGAAATGCTATGAATTTTGGTAAATCTAAGGCTAGGTTCCAAATGGAAGCGAAAACCGGGATTCTGTTTGATGATGTGGCTGGTATTGAAGAAGCTAAGGAAGAATTGCAAGAGGTGGTCACATTCCTAAAATCCCCGGAAAAGTTTACCGCCATTGGTGCGAAAATTCCTAGGGGAGTGCTATTGGTGGGACCCCCTGGAACGGGAAAGACCCTGTTAGCTAAGGCTGTAGCGGGGGAGGCGGGAGTTCCGTTTTTTAGCATTTCTGGGTCGGAATTTGTCGAGATGTTTGTGGGGGTAGGCGCATCCCGGGTGCGGGATCTTTTTAAGAAGGCTAAGGATAATTCCCCCTGTCTGATTTTTATTGATGAAATTGATGCTGTGGGTCGCCAACGGGGGGCGGGAATTGGCGGCGGTAATGATGAACGGGAACAGACCCTTAACCAATTACTGACGGAAATGGATGGATTTGAGGGTAATCCGGGTATTATTGTGATTGCAGCCACTAATCGCCCTGATGTGTTGGATGCAGCCCTATTGCGTCCGGGACGGTTTGACCGACAGGTGATTGTTGATTTACCTGGTTACAATGGCCGTTTAGGGATTTTACAGGTTCATGCGCGCAATAAAAAGCTGGCTGATGATGTTTCCCTAGAGGCGATCGCCCGCAGAACACCGGGATTAGCAGGGGCGGATCTGGCTAATTTGCTTAATGAAGCGGCGATTTTAACGGCCAGACGACGCAAGGAAGCGATTACTCTGTTAGAAATTGATGATGCTATTGACCGGATAACTATTGGTTTGGCTTTAACTCCCCTTCTCGACAGCAAGAAAAAGCGACTGATTGCTTATCATGAGGTGGGACACGCTTTGCTGATGACTCTGTTGAAAAATTCTGATCCTCTTAATAAGGTGACAATTATTCCCCGCTCTGGAGGAATTGGCGGTTTCGCTCAACAGATGTTTAATGAGGATATGGTTGATAGTGGTCTGTATACCCGCGCTTGGTTGATTGATCAAATTACTATTGCTTTGGGGGGAAGGGCTGCTGAACAGGAGGTTTTTGGTGAAGCAGAGGTGACTATTGGCGCTAGTAATGATATCCAGGTGGTCAGTAATTTGGCGCGGGAAATGGTGACTCGTTACGGGATGTCGGATTTGGGATTGGTGGCTTTGGAAAGTCCCGGAGAACAGGTATTCTTGGGGCGCGGCTTTCCTAGTCAATCGGAGTATTCTGAGGAAGTGGCGACTAAGATTGATCATCAAATTAGAGCGATCGCTTTTCGCTGTTATGAGCAAGCTCGCCGCCTTATCCGTGATCACCGAGTTTTGCTAGATCGGTTGGTAGGACTTCTCCTGGAAAAGGAAACCATTGAGGGGGATGAGTTCCGCCGCCTGGTGTCGGAATATACTCCTCTTCCTGAAAATCAAATGGCGATTAGTCTCACCAAATAAGCTACATATCAACTACAAAACAGTTGTTAGGAGGCGGTAGGGGGGAGTTTAAACCCCTCCCCCACCCGCCCTTAGTCATTCATCTATGCTGGCTGTGGAACACCTGTCGGGGCGGCACATTTTTCGCCCCAACAAATCTCTATGACTACCGCCACCTTGACAAGCGATCGCCATATTCTTCTCTTCTGATTTTTGACAAGAATTGGGTTGATTTTACACTAAAACCGTTTCCTGTTTTTTGACTGAAAATTCAGCGGAATAACTGTAGTCAATATTTAGCCAAAACTCCCCACTAATAGAGCCCCTGGTCTCAATTTGAATGGGGCGGATTGTAGCTGTAGGGACAGGTTCAATATCTGGGTTATAGGGGTCGATATCGCCAAAATAAATTGGGGTATTTGGCTGTAAGAGAATCGGGGGAATTTCGTCAGGTAAATTAGGTACAGGAGTCCGTTCATCAATGGTGACGGCGGACAGAAACACGGTCACATCCCGAAAGGTGATGTTACTGTACTTATTGGTAACAGCGATCGCCACAGTTTCCACCTGATTTTCACCTAGGCTAGGCTGAGGACAAATCAACTCAAAAGAGGGAGAATATTTATCTATTCCCAGGTAAGATTCTGGCGTAAAACTCGCCGCCACCACCGATAATAAAGCCGACGACCAACCCTGATCATCTAGGGGATGAATAAATGATAATCCCCCCGTTTGTTCGCTGATGGCTACATTATCTCCCGCAGATTTCCGATAACTGTGAACTCTGACTAATGCTGACTTAGCCGCAGCGATCGCTTTTTCCCACTGGTCTAAATCTAGTGATTCATTATCTAATGAAATCCCCAATTCTCCCAGATAAAAAATCGCCCTATTTGCGCCTAAACGCCAGTCAAAGTGATTACATGCATCGGCGATCGCTCCCGCACCATCCCCCCTCGCTGGGTCATTCCTTCCATTGCTACGGCTAACCTTTAACCCAGTCAATTCGGACTCATTTATCCCAGAATTAATCAAATAATTACGCAGGGTACGACTAAAGGGAGTTCCGTGCCAAATTCCCTCTATTCCTAACCAGGTAATCTCCAAATCACAGGGGTAGCTTTCCCTGACATTTTCGATCACCTCTTCCGCCACATTACTGATAGTAGCAGCATCATCGCGCAGTGATGAACTGGTATCGATAATTACTACTAAGTCCACTTTATTGATTGTATTTTTCTGACTCATATTGTCATCCTATTACCGCTATTTTTTGCCAGGATTTTACGGTTGATTATCTCCCTTATTAACCGCAAATTTTAAGCGATCGCGACCTCGACCACTCACCAAAACTCGACCCGAGTATTCTAGTTTAACCCCCTCTATTTTAGCCGGTTCATATCCAGAATCTAGGGGAATTTCTGCCGTCAGCTTAGACGGTTCACTATCCTTAACGGGTAAGTTTCCCAAAGAGAGAAATTCTCCCTCTTCCAGAACTTGGAGCCTTTCACCTTCTGAACTAATTACCTCGGCTTCAACTACCCGGAAATCCAGAACATCTGCATTCAGATAACTATTGGTCACTTCTAGGCATAATTTCGACCTATCCTCGGAAGTAGTGACAGCAAAATTTAAACCATCTAAACTGTCGGGAAGTTCCGCCACCAAAGCCTGAGTGTTTCCAGTCTTCTGGGAAGTTTTCTTAACCCCAGATACCGGAGTTTCCCAGACCGTTTCTGATACCGAGACACCCGCCACCAATTTTAACTCATAAATACGATGCTTACCCTTACCTTTAGCAGTCGTTAAAGTTATCGTATGTTCACCTTGACTAAGGCTTCCTAGTCGTAGTTCAGTTTGACGTTTCTGATTTTCTCCCGCACCCCAAATGCGGATTAATAGGATACCGTCTAGGAATAACCAATCCTCTCCTGAACCATCGCGATGGTAAAATAAAGTTAGTTCCCCTTCTTGATAATTCCTAGAGAGTTGGAAGTGAATATTCAGGCGATCTGTTGATGCCACTCCCGGTGGTTTTTCAGCATCAGGAGCAGTTATAATTGTCGGTAAACTCGGAGATTGAATCGGGTCAGCATCACTACCGATATCATAGTTATATTCGGGAGTCCACACACCCAGGGAAGAAACCTTTAGCCGTTTGGAAGATGTGCCAATTTGCCATAAAACCCCTGGGTCATATTTGGCAATATCAGAAGTTATATTAACCTGACTTTCTGGGGTAAGTTTATCCTCTAAATCCCTAGCGTTTAACAGGGGTTCCACGAAAGCATCAGCTTGTTCAAAGCCTACCGATATCAGGTGGTTAATCAAACTAGGATGGCGGTCAAATTTAGAGGCATAGTCTAATCCTTCTAAATGCGATCGCTTAATTTCTAACTGGCGAATTTTTACCGGACTAATTCCCGCCATCTCTCCATTTAAAAACCCCTTTTGTAACCAGCGATTAGTTTTTTCGATAAACTCTAAACTTTGATACAGAGAAAGATTACCTGATAGTTGATTTCTCCGATCTAAAATCTCTGGCGTAGTCCTAGGTATACCGTCACAGGCGCGAGGGTTCACCTGTATAACCCATAATTCATCCGGCCATTGTTCTGGGGGAATAATTTGTTCATCCACTAGGGATAAAATTGGCGGATTTTCGGCAAATAAACCATCCCAATAAGCAGCATCGCCAATTTCCACAGCTTTGAATAGGGTGGGAATAGCCGCCGACGCGAGAATGGCATCAATTTCCATTTCATTTTGGCGAGAGTCAAATATTTTTGATTCCCCAGATATCACATTAACCGCACCTAAAAATAATCGAGGACTGCTACCCTTAATCAGCCTAGGAAGTTCCGAAAATTTAATGTGTTTTTCCAGCAGTTTTTTCAGGTCTAAATATTCTCGCCTAGGCGTTACAGATTGCCAAAATTCCTGAACTCCTCCCCAGGTGTATGGATTAGAAACATAGCTGGGAATAATCCCTTTCTCGTAAAATCTACAGGATTGAACCGTTAAATAATTTAGGTATTGTTCCCAAAGATGGTTGGCTGAGTTGTCTTCCCAAAAATCAATTAATTTTTGAGAGACTTCCCCAGCAGTTTCCCCTTGATTTTTAACTAAACCATACCAAGCTAGTAGACTGCATAAACCGCCGCCAGATGTGCCGCTTAAACTTACAATTTCATAGCGATCGCACACATCACCTTGCAGAAATCTCTTTAAAACTCCCGCCGTAAATGCCGCATGGCTTCCTCCTCCTTGACAGGCGATCGCAATTTTACCTTTGTTCCGCTTACTCATTTTTGGGCTTCCTAGTAATGGGTGAATAATGCTTTAGTCAACCTCCAGTTTTAATTGGTTTCGGTCACATCAACTCTCTTTTCTCATGATTATCACTTCACCAAAATACAGACCAAAGCTAACGTTTGCGGTTGTTTCAACGCCAACGCCAGTATTTTTTGAATCCTTTGTATCGCGCTATGTAGTTGATGCTAAACGGGTAAACCTCCCAATTTTATAGGTGAATTTTTTTAGGCTGTACCTTATTATTTTATAGAATTTCTCCCAAGGACTCAACCCCCTGACAAAACCTTTATAAAATTTTAACATTTCCCCAAACCAATGACCGATAAAATTAATCAGTTTTGTTGTGGATAAAAAGCCAAGTTAGATTTACAATTACCAAAGAAGAAGCTAAAATCTGGGTAGCTTTTTTGTTCTCAGTTTCATGTTTGAGGGAACGCCAGAACAGGAGAAGACCAAATTACAGCTTCACACGAAGAGGTATAGACAATGGAAAACGAAACAAATCCGTGGAACGAAATGGCCAATCAATGGGTTAACACCTGGACTCAGAGCGGAAATGACATCTGGAAAAACTGGTTTGATCTGATGAGTGGGTCAGGAGTATCTGAAACCGATAAAAATAGCCAGTCCCACTCTGGGGGAATAACCGAACAAATGGCAAAAAATCAGGCCTCATTGATGCGTTTTCTACAATTTTCCTTTGAAGCCTGGAAAGATATATTACCCAAAGTTGAAGCTGGTACGAATTGGGAACAAACCCTAGAAAACTACTCCCAGCAAATTCGCCAGCAAATGGAACAATATATGAGTGTTCCCACTAAGATGACCGGAAGCGGTAGCACTATGGGGAAACTCTACATGGAACAAATGCAGAAGTTTAACCAAATGTGGATGAACTACAGCGGCGCGGCTATGGTTCCCATGGTTGAAGCCATGATGGGTAAAAGTGAAGCATTCATCGAGTTAAATAACCTCTACTGGGAACAACTGTATCAACCCAGCCTAGGAAACCTGCTACAAAGTCCCATGTTTGGTATTACTCGCGAGTTGAATAGTACCTTAATGAGTCATTTTCAGGCTTGGACAAATTTTTATCGCGCTAGTAATGATTATCAGGTAGTGTTAGCAGATATCCAAGTCCGCGCTTTTGAAAAGTTAATCGAAAAATTAGCGGAGGGAGTTAGCAAAGGCGAAAAAGTCGAAACTTGGCGGCAGTTTCAGCAGTTATGGAGTGTGGCTATAGATGACGTATTTGAGGAAACTTTCTGTTCTGAAGATAAACTCAAAATTCGGGGAAGGTTTATTAACTCCCTCAACGCCTATCGACTAGAACAACAAAAGTTGATGGAGATTTCTATGCGATCGCTTAATCTCCCCCTCCGCAGCGAAATTGACGAAATGCACAAAACCATTTACCAACTCCGCAAAGAGGTTAAATCTCTCAAAAAACAGATATCCACCATTACAGCATCTTCACCCAAACCAGAGTCAATTCCAGAAGTAAGTTGAGAGAAAGCCACACCTAATATTTGTCTCAACAGCCTAATTCAATTCGTGATCCAATTCAATATGTCTTTGCTAGGAGGACATCAAGCCATGTTACCTTTCGCCTTACAAATGGGTTTAGAAGACTTAACCGAGGAATATGCAGACCTCACCGAAAAAATTGTTCATGGTATGGACAACCTTAGTAGTTTACGGGAGGAAGAAATTATCGTTGGGGTCACACCCAAAGAAGCAGTTTACCAGGAAGATAAAGTCACCCTTTATCGGTTTGAACCCAAAGTCAAAAAAACCCTTTCTGTACCTCTGCTAATTGTCTATGCTTTAGTCAATCGTCCCTTTATGGTAGATTTGCAAGAGGGTCGTTCCTTAGTTGCTAATTTACTCAGTTTGGGATTAGATGTCTATTTGATTGATTGGGGATATCCTACCCGTAGCGATCGCTGGTTAACCTTAGATGATTATATCAACGGTTATATTAATAACTGTGTTGATTTTCTTCGCGATCACTATGAACTCGATAAAATCAACCTCCTAGGAGTTTGTCAGGGAGGAACCTTTAGCCTCTGCTACAGTTCCCTATATCCCGAAAAAGTGCAAAACCTAATCACCATGGTTGCGCCAGTCAACTTTGATATGCCAAATACCCTCTTAAATGCGCGGGGAGGCTGCACATTAGGACCCGAAGCCGTAGATATTGACCTCATGGTTGAGGCTTTAGGTAACATTCCCGGCGACTATTTAAACATCGAGTTTTTGATGTTAAAACCCCTACAATTAGGATATCAAAAATATCTCGATTTACCCGAAATCATGGGAAGTCGCGACAAACTCCTAAACTTCCTCCGCATGGAAAAATGGATTTTTGATAGTCCCGACCAAGCCGGAGAAACCTATCGCCAATTCCTGAAAGATTTTTATCAGGAAAACAAACTAATCAAAGGCGAAGTAATGATTGGTGATTCTCGGGTAGATTTAAGTAATATTACCATGCCAGTTCTCAACCTCTACGCCGAAAAAGATCACCTAGTCCCCCCTTCCTCTTCCCTCGCACTAGAGGAATACATCAGCAGTGAAGACTACACCGCCAAATCCTTCCCCGTAGGTCATATCGGTATGTATGTCAGTGGTAAAGTACAGCGAGATTTACCCCCAACCATTGTCGATTGGTTAAAAGTGCGAGAGTAACTTTGATTAACAACTCATTAGGGGGGGGTTGACCAAAAATTCACCTACCCCCTTTCCCTTTTTTGATGCCTTACTTCACGCTCTCGGCGCTTTTACGCATAGTATTAAAATACTCTGTCCAGAGTTGTTTTTGAGCATCCAGCATCATTTGGGTGGTCTGCTTTTGTGTTTCCAGATAAGATTTAACCATGTCCTCTTGCAATTTCAGGGTCTGTTCAAAACCTTCTGATAAATCAGAGGGAGGCTTCCAACCCGGGAAACCCTCCGTCCAAGCGTCAAACCATTTTTTCTGCAAGTCTACCATTTGCTTTTGGTAATCTTCAAAAAGCTTAGTATCCATATTGCATAAACCAGTAAATTACTTTTCGCCAATCAAATCTGACTCTGATTGACTCTATAGCTATTCCCGGCTCGTCGTTTCCTAAAGCCTGAGAAACACTACCTCAAATTATAAGATAATTTGCTCAAAATTGATGCTTTTTAGCTAATCTATAGATTTGTAACAAAATCTCATTTTTCCCATCAATTTACGGCAGGTATTCTCAAAAATCCTCCTCTGCAACCATTAGGTCCGGTCTTAGTTAACAAAATATTAACCCAATGTTAATCTTTAGAAGCGATCGCCAACAATATCTATCCCCAGACATAAATTGTAGTTTGAGATACCGCTGCTGAGGGATTTTAGGCACATCAGTTCACTAAGAACTTTTTTATTAAGTTTTATTATGTTAAGCTGTGTTACAGTAGATGGCTAAAAACCTACCATCCAGGTAAAGACCACAGCCAACTTAGGAGAGCAGCATCCCATGATACAAGCAGTTGCAACAACCAAGTTTGCGCCCACCCATACCAAACATACCCCCCTAAGAATTATCGCTTTGGGGGACAGTCTAATTTATGGATTCGGAGATCCAGTCGGCGGAGGTTGGGTAGAACAATTGCGACGCGAGTGGATGTCTCCAGAAAAACCCGGTCATGCGCTTTACAACCTAGGGATTCGTGGTAACACCGTCGCCCAAGTTACCCAGCGTCTCGAGCAGGAATTTCGGCAACGGGGAGAATTAAGAAACCGCCTACCAGACCTAATTATTTTATCAGTAGGACTCAATGACACCCCTCGCTTAGGAAGACCCAACGGCCGATCGCTCACAGATTTTGACGCATTTCGCATCCATGTCGCCACCCTTCTGGAAAGGGCCCAAAGCCTCTGTCCAGTCATTTTCGTAGGAATGCCTCCCGTTGACGAAAGCAAAATGCCCTTTTTAGGCTGTATGTATTACAACCACGCCGACCAATACGCCTACAAAGAAGCCACACGGCGAGGCTGTGAAGTCCGGGATATCCCTTATTTAGATATATTTGACCTATGGCTGTCCCGGGGGGAAGATTGGGTGCGATCGCAACTGAGTTCCGACGGTTTACATCCCAATGTTCAAGGCTACCAAAGTTTACTGAAAGACGTACAGAATTGGGAACCCATCGCCAACCTAGGTTAAACCCAACCCCCCAACTCCCCGAACTTCTGGTTATTTATTCGTAACCAGAGGTATTTGTTTAGCCCAATCAAAATAACTATCCCACCACTGTTTTTGAACAGTGGCGATCGTTTCTAGGGCTTCCTGCTGTATTTTCAGAGTCCCATTGACAGTTTCTTGTTGAAAATCTAACGCCTTGGTCATAGCCTCGGAAGTATTAGATAGATCCTTGATACTGTCGAAACTATTTTTCCAGGTATCCAGCCATTGTTGCTGATAGTCTTCAAACCAATTTTTGCTCATGATTCCCTCAACCGTGAAAACAACAAAATAACCACAACTCGCAGCGGGTAAGCACCTACTGCTTGTGATCAGTCTCAGCAACCACCACCCCACCAGTCGCCGTCCCAGGTAGTGGCGATCGTTACTCTCAAAATCTATAAAGGTCAATTCTGTTTCGTCTGCTGAGTAATTATACCAGCATTATCCCAGATTGAATACCTGATTCTACCAATTTCAGGTGTTGAAACCCGATCCTTGGCTGACATCAATTGCGATCGAGCCTTCCCCGTCTGTCATCACAACCCCCACCATAGCTCTAGCTACACTGTCAAGATATCATGACATTATCAATTCCCAGTCGAATTAAGTAGATATCAAAAAGTTCTATTAAATCTGCAACACTTTACTTTAGGAAAAAAAGTTATACCATCACAGGTTTAGCCATTTCAGCATTTTACCAATCCATCAAAATCAGGGTTTATTCTCAGTAAATTTACGGAAACATACCCCACAAACAACCCCAGAAATTTCCGTAAAAATACTTATGGCAAAATGTCGTCAAAAATGTAATCTTAAATCAGAGTATAAATTTCCATGCTAACTAACTCAGCAGCGATTATCTAATTCATTGACGCAACCGCCAAAATATAGCGCTAGTCTCGGCACATTGTCAGTGGAATTAGGATTGTGCAACCCCCAGAGAGTATTAATCCCAGGGAAAATGGCAGATTTCCCCTTTGTGGTCTAGTCCTGTGGCGGCGCACCCCTTAAATCGGAAGCTATGGGAGAAGCGGGAGATAATGTACTTTAACCTAACTTTGAGGGTGATTATTTTAGTAATTGCCGAAGTTATCTAATTCTGAAAGTCTTTGATTA
The DNA here is from genome assembly GCF_032350395.1 of Limnospira sp. PMC 289.06. Lineage (NCBI taxonomy): Bacteria > Bacillati > Cyanobacteriota > Cyanophyceae > Oscillatoriales > Sirenicapillariaceae > Limnospira > Limnospira sp. PMC 289.06. The sequence continues at coordinate 649 of NZ_JARPLC010000048.1, read as the reverse complement.
ATGGTAGAAATTGGGTAACTTTAACTATAGCGATCGCCTATAGATTTAGCAATTAATAATCAACAATATTTGGGAGTTACATCTAATGGATGAAATCGTGAGAAAATTAGCAGGGGTGGGTTTACCAGCAGTGGTTCTGTTAATTGCAATGGCGACTACAGGACTGACCGGAGCCGCCGCCATAACGGCCGCTTTAGCAATGCTAGGACCTGGTGGGATGCTGGGCGGAATTGTATTATTAGGAATCATTGGACTAGCATCGGACGCATTGACTAAATATGGTTTACAAACGCTTCTAGTGGAAGTTTATTGGCAACGGATCAAAAATGGTGAAAGTCCGTCGAAGTTGTGCAGTGAAATTGATTGGCTCCCAATTACCAAGGAATTGAAATTGATACTTAAAGATGCCCTCGGTCAGTTATGAGGGAAAGTGCGATCGCCCATCTAGCCATGTAGGTTGGGTGAAACCCAACAGCAGTAGGTTGGGTGAAACGCAGTGAAACCCAACAGCAGTTAGATATAGTGGGGTTGGGTTTCGTGACCTCCACCCAACCTACTCCACTTGGGGAAAGTGCGATCGCCTAATTTTCTACCACTTCCCAAAACCCCAGCCATGTAGGTTGGGTGAAACCCAACATCAGTAGGTTGG